>NZ_BAABCQ010000002.1:0-132586 GCF_039539045.1 Streptomyces marokkonensis | reverse complement strand
GGCCCCCAGGACGTTCGCCCCGGACGGCAGATACGTCCGGCCGGCCGCTATCTCGGCCCGCAGGAAGTCTCCCATCACGGCGATGCGTTCAGCCGCAGGTTCCAGAGCCTTCGCCCAGCCCGCTTCGACAAGTTCATGCAAGGGTCGTGGTGCCACGGCGCGTCACTCTACTGGCAGACAACCGGTCTGCGCACAGCCCCCGAAGCCCCTCGCGCGCGGACGCCGGCCGGCGCTACCCTTCCTCCACGTCGAGGTCATCGAGCCGGTCCGGCAGATCGCGCGACCGGTCGCCGGGAAGGCGGGGAGCCTGTTGCGTCCAGTGGTCACGTCACTCCGCCGCCGTCAGCGCGTCCTGCCCGCCTCTCACCGCCGACACCCTGTTCCCGGAACGCCCGCGTACGCGGTGGGGCCGCCCCTCGTTCTGCGGGGCCGTGACGACCGGCGTCTGCCGTGAGCGGCGGCTTCCTGGCCGTCGACTCCGGCGGTTCGGGTCTGCGCGTCGTCGTCGGTACGGCCGGCGGCGACGGACGCGGTCGGGGCAGGACCGGTTCGGACGGACTCGGGCGGCGCGCGTCGCGAGAACCGGTCCGCACCGGTGCGGACGGTATCGATCCCGGGCACCTGCTGGCACAGCTGCTGCCCATGGCCCGGGCGCTGACCGCGGAGACCGGTGTGACCCGGCTCGGCACGGTCGTCGTCGGAGCCGCCGGACTGGCCACCCTGGGTGACGCCCTGCGGGCCGAGCTGCCGGGCGCGCTGGCCCGGGAGCTGGGCGTGCGGACGGTCGCCCTGGTCGCCGACGCCGTCACCGCCTACGTCGGCGCCCTCGGCCCCCGGACCGGAGCCGTGGTCGCCGCGGGCACCGGCCTGATCGCGACCGGCACCGACCTGACCCGCTGGCGCCGGGCGGACGGTTGGGGTCACCTGCTGGGCGACTGCGGCGGCGGCGCCTGGATCGGGCGGGCCGGCCTGGAGGCGGCGCTGCGCGCCCACGACGGTCGCCAGGGCGGCTCCGTCCCGCTGCTCGCCCGCGCCGTGGAGCGGTTCGGCCCGGTGGCGGACCTGCCCGGTCAGCTGTATCCGCGTACGGACCGTCCCGCCGTCCTCGCCTCCTTCGCGCCGGAGGTGGCCGCCTGCGCGGCCGACGACCCCGTCGCCGCGGGCGTCCTGCGGGCCGCCGCCCGGCACATGGCCGACTCGGCCGCCGCGGTCTGCCCGCCGGGCGGCGAGCCCCGCGTCGCGGTCACCGGCGGTCTGCTGAAGATGGGCGCCCCCCTCGTCGTACCGCTGGAGGCGGAGCTGGCGAAGCGGCTGCCGCATGCGCGGTGGACGGCCGCCGAGGGTGATCCCCTGCACGGTTCGGTGCGGATCGCTCACCATCTGGCGACCGACTCACTCACCCTTCCGAGTGACGACAGGATGCTGTGGGTGACGACCGTGCCGGACGGCCGATAATCGGTCCGCGGCGAGGTGAATCATGCCGATGTCAGCCGATCCGTACATCACTCATCAGACAAAACCGGACGGATACCGCTCACCTGCACCCTCCCCGAACAGGGAAACCCCGGAAACCAGTAACATGCGGCGCCATGAGCTCCCCCACTGGGCCCGCCGGCCTGCCAGTACGAATGCCGCGCCCCCGCCAGCCAGGACGGCACCGCCGTCCCGAACCCCTGGTGGCTCCCGAGGGCGCGCCGGCGCTCGTCCTCGCGGTGCCGGGGACGCCCAGTAGCGCCACCCGAGGCCTCGCCGACGAGGTCATCAGCATCGCCCGCTCCGAGCTGCCCGGCCTCGACGCCCGGATCGGTCACCTCGACGGGGACGACGAAAAGTTCCTCTCCCTGTCGACCGTCCTCGTGCGTGCCGCCGAGGAGCGCACCGCCCGCTACGAGCAGGCGCGCGCCGCAGGCATGGAGGTGAAGGAGCCCGAGGGGCCCGTCGCCGTCGTCGTGCCGCTACTGGCCGGCCCGGACGGCGCGCTGCTGCGCCGGATCCGGCAGGCCGTCATGGACAGCCGGATCGCGGCCGAGCTGACCGACGTCCTCGGTCCGCACCCGCTGCTGGCCGAGGCGCTGCACGTGCGGCTCTCCGAGGCCGGCCTGGCCCGCGCCGACCGCGCCCGCCTGTTCACCGTGGCGACCGCCGCGGACGGCATCATCCTGGCCTCCGTCGGCGGTGACGAGGCCGTCCAGGCGGCCGGGATCACCGGCATGCTGCTCGCCGCGCGCCTCGCCGTGCCGGTGATGGCGGCGGCCCTGGACGACGAGGGCTCGATCTCGTCCGTGGCCGAGCAGCTGCGTTCCTCGGGCTCGCAGCAGCTGGCGCTCGCGCCGTACCTGATCGGCCCGGAGATCGAGGCCTCCCTGCTGGAGGACGCCGCCAAGGAGGTGGGCTGCTCCACCGCCGAGCCGCTCGGCCCGTACCCGGCGATCGGCAAGCTGGCGCTGGCCAAGTACACGACCGCGCTCGGCATCTCGCCGCAGCAGCAGCCGCAGAGCACGCCGGTCCGCTGACGCAGGGGCGCCCACGCCCCCGAGCACGACCGAAAGGGCCCGCTCACGTACCCCGAGCGGGCCCTTCGTCGTGCCGCACGGCGAACCGGCGGGCCCACCGGGGCAACCGACGACCGCCCCGGACCCGCGCGGCAGCCCGCGGCCGAGAAGCCCCCGCAGGTGGGCGGCGGGCCGCCGTCCCGGTCAGCCGAAGACCACGCAGGACGCCGCCGGTAGCGCGAGTGAGCCGGCGCGCCGGGGCACACCGGTCTCCGGGTCGAGCGCGAACCAGGTCACGTCTCCGGAGCGTTCGTTGGCGGCGTACAGGAAGCCGTCCGACTCGGCGATCTCACGCGGCCAGTGCCCGCCGCAGGGCACGGTCCCGAACAGCCGCAGCCCGTCCGGCTCCACGACGAACACGGACAGGACGTCCTCACCGCGGGTCGCGGTCCACACGAAGCGGCCGTCGGGCGAGACCACGATGCCGGAGGGGAAGGCGTCGCCGGCCGGGGCACCGGGCAGCACCGGAACCTCGCTGAGGGGCTGCAGCACGCCGTCCGCGGCGTCCCAGCGGCAGACCGTGACGGTGGGCGCCAGTTCGTTGACCACGTAGGCGTGGGAACCGTCCGGGTGGAAGGCCAGGTGCCGCGGGCCCGAGCCGGGGCGCAGCGCGACCTCCCGGTGCACGGTCGGGGCGCCGTCCCTCAGGGTGCAGACCCGCACCGAGTCGGTGCCGAGGTCCACGCTGACCGCCCACCGTCCGCTCGGGTCGGGCCGCACCTGGTGGGCGTGCGGCCCCTGCTGGCGCTGGGCGTGCGGGCCCGAGCCGGTGTGCCGCAGGACGCCGGAGGCGGACCGGGCGAGGGAGCCGTCGGGGCGGACGGGCACGGCGGTGACGCTGCCGGAGCCGTAGTTGGCGGTCAGGACGTGCCCGGCGTACAGGCCGAGATGGGTCGGCCCGTCGCCTCCCACGGACACCGGCCGCCCGGCGGGCTCGGGTTTGTCCCCGCTCACGCGGAAGGCTGCCACCGCGCCCTCGGCCGTCTCGCTGACGGCGTAGAGCATGTCCCGGTCGGGGGTCAGGGCCAGGTAGGAGGGGTCGGGCAGGCGGTCGGTGCCGCTGAGGACCGTGAGCGCGCCGCTGTCCGGCGCGACGGCCGCCGTCACGATGCCGGGGCCGCCGGCCGCCGTGAACGACCCGATGAACGCCCGCCGCTGCCGCCTGCCGCCGTCTGTCACCACTGCTCCCTCTGTCCTGCGCCGTCCCGCGCCGTCCCGGGCAGGCCTGCGCCATCCCGGGTAGGCCCGCGCCGTCCCGCGCCTCGTCGAGTGCCGACTGATCGTCTGCTCCGGGGTGACGGTAGCAGTCGATCCATTGCGGTCTAGACCAAATGGGGGACGCGGGGCCGGACGGGTCAGGCGCCGACGAGCGGTGAGCCGGAGGGGGTCCGCAGGGGTGTGGCGAGTTCGGCCAGGGCGCGCTCCAGGCCGTGGAGGTGGGCCAACGCGGGTCCGGCGGCGCCCGGTCCGTCCGCGCGGGCGGGAAGGGGCCTGCCCCCGGTGAGTGCCTCGACGGCGGTTTCGACACGCCAGCAGGCGGCGGCCAGCCGGGCGTCGTGCGAGGCCTCCGGGTCGGCGGCGACGGCGACCAGGCCGCGGATCTCGCGGGCGCAGTCGTCGAGCAGGGCGAGTACGCGGCGGGCGCGGCGCTTACGGCCGTACATCGGGTTCAGCGGGTGGACGAGCGGGGCGACCGACAGCCGTACCCGGCCGAGCAGCTGCTCCAGTTCGGCCACGCGCGGCGCCGGGTCGGCGCCCCGGGTTCCGGCGAGGCGGGCGGCGGCCTCGGCGGTGCAGGCGTGGACACAGCGCAGGGCGCGCTGGATCCAGGCGTCGGTGACGGCGTGTGTGGTGACGGGCAGCACGAAGAGCACGGCGAGCGCGGCGCCGAGCGCCCCGACGCCGGTCTCGGCGAGGCGCAGGGCGAGCAGGCCGGGGCTGAGGAAGTCCAGGAGGCCGTAGAGCAGCTCGGCGAGCACCGTCACGCAGAGCATCATCCAGGTGTAGGAGACCGCCGCGGTGTAGAAGATGCCGAAGACGCAGACGGCGGCTAGTACGGCCGTGGGCGCCGCGGAACCGGCGAGCGGGACGGCGATCAGGAAGCCGAGGCCGATGCCGACGACCGTGCCGAGGACCCGGCGGAAGCCGCGGACCAGGGTGTCGCCGCGCGAGGTGGTGTTGACGAACACCCACCAGGTGGCGCCGACGGCCCAGTACCAGCGCTCCTCGGACACCAGTTGGCCCACGACCAGGGCGAAGCCGGCGCCCGCGGTGGCCTGGACGGCCTGGCGGGTGGTGATGCGGGCGAGTCCGGTGCCGGCGGGCGGTGCGAGCACGGCGGGCGGGGACAGGCGGCGCTCGTAGCACCACAGACCGAAGCGCACCGCTGCGGCGGCGGCCACGGACAGCAGGACGGCGGCGTACATCTCGGGCAGCCGGTCCGTGGTCGCGTGCAGGAACTGGGCGATGAAGAAGGTCATGAAGGCGAACACGCCGAGGCTGTGTCCGCGCGGGCCCCAGCGCCGGGCGTACACGCCCGCGCCGACGACGGCGAGGAAGGTGAGGTCCCGGGCCACGGGGTGGTCGTGCAGCGCGGCCGCGGCGGTGAGCACGGGCAGTCCGGCGACCGGCAGCAGCGCGGTGGTGACCGCCTGCCCGCGCACGGTGGCGTCGGTGACGGTGAACAGCGCGAGCAGCGCGGCGAGCCCGCCGATGACGGCGCCCACGAGAGAGGTACCGGCCAGGCCGCAGACCACGACGGCCAGCCCGATGCCGAGGACGGCCCGCGCGGCGAACCGCAGCCGGGACCGTCCCGGATCCGGGCTCATGAACACCTTCTTCAACACTGATTACCGCCCCCTCGTACACGGGCGCCCACGGGCCCGAAGTCACTGGCATGAAAAAGGCGCCGCGGGATCCGCAGCGCCATCGACCTCTCCATAGGAGCATCTCTTCCACCAGTGGCTCAACAGGGCCGCGCGGGAGTGGGCCATTGGTACAATTCTCAGGGCATTTCCACGGCCACCGAAGAGCCAATGGCCGACGAGGGGACCCGTACGTCATGGCCGTCGACGAACTCGACACCCGCATCCTGCGGCTGCTGCTGGAGCAGCCGCGCACCAGCGTGCGGGAGTACGCGCGTCTCCTCGGGGTCGCCCGCGGCACGCTTCAGGCCCGGCTCGACCGACTGGAGCGGGACGGCGTGATCACCGGCGCCGCACCGTCCCTCTCCCCCGCCGCGCTGGGCCACCCGGTACTGGCCTTCGTGCACATCGAGGTCACTCAGGGTCACCTGGACGAGGTGGGCGAGGCGCTGGCGGCCGTCCCGGAGATCGTGGAGGCCTTCTCCATCACGGGCGGCGGCGACCTGCTGACCCGGGTGGTGGCACGCGACAACGCGCACCTGGAGGACGTGGTCCAGAAGCTGATCAGCTTGCCCGGGGTGGTCCGCACCCGCAGCGAGGTGGCGCTGCGCGAGCGCGTGCCGCACCGGCTGCTGCCCCTGGTCGAGTCGATCGGGCGCACGGCGCGAAAATGATCCTTGGCTCCTTGGCATCCTGGACCCCATGAGCACTCTCGGCGGCATCTCGGTCATCTTCGATCTCGACGGAACGCTCGTGGACAGCGAGCCGAACTACTACGAGGCGGGCCGGCAGACCCTCGCCGAGTACGGCGTGCCGGACTTCACGTGGGCGGACCACGAGGGCTACGTGGGGATCAGCACCCAGGAGACGGTCGCCGACTGGAAGCGGCGGTACGGCCTGCGGGCCCCGGTGGAGGAACTGCTCGCCGTCAAGAACCGCCACTATCTGGAGCTGGCCCGCACCTGCGCCCGCGCGTACCCGGAGATGCGCGCGTTCGTCGAGCTGCTGGCGGGCGAGGGCGTGCCGCTGGCGGTGGCGTCGGGTTCGTCGCCCGAGGCCATCGGGACGATCCTGTCCCGCACCGGCCTGGACGTGTGGCTGCGCACGGTCGTCTCGGCCGACGAAGTCGCCCAGGGCAAACCCGCACCCGACGTCTTCCTGGAGGCGGCGCGCCGGCTCGGCGCGGACCCGGCCGACTGCGTGGTCCTGGAGGACGCCGCCCCCGGGGCCGCCGCCGCGCACGCGGCCGGAATGCGCTGCATCGCGATCCCCTACGTCGCGGCCCAGGCCGACGCGCCCGAGTTCGCCACCGCCGGTCTGCTGGTGCGCGGCGGCCAGGAGGAGTTCACCGCGCGGGCGGCGTACGACTGGCTCGCGCGAGCGGTCCGGGCCGCCTGACACGCCCGCCGACCGTACTCGTCGGTAGCGTTGACGCTCCTCCGCCTCCTGCCTATCTTCTGGGCGACCTTCCGAACAGCGTTCGGTATTTCGAATGAAACGAGGAGCACATGGCAGCGCCCCTCTCCCGGCGGACCCTTCTGCTGGCCACGGCGGTCGCCGCGGGAACGCCCGCGGTCTCGTACGCGGCGAGCGGCGGGCCCGGCGCCGTGCCACAGGCCCCCTCCGCGCTCGCGGGCCGCGCGGCACCGGCCGCCTGGTCCGTCAGGCCGTTCGAGCTGGAGGACGTGAAGCTCGGCCGGGGCGTCTTCGCCGACAGACGACGGCTGATGCTGGACCACGCCCGTGGCTACGACGTGAACCGGCTGCTGCAGGTCTTCCGCGCCAACGCCGGTCTCTCCCCCCTCGGTGCCGTCGCCCCCGGCGGCTGGGAGGGACTGGACGGCGAGGCCAACGGCAACCTCCGCGGCCACTACACCGGCCACTTCCTGACCATGCTGTCCCAGGCCTACCGCAGCACCGGGGAGCGAGTCTTCGCCGAGCGGATCGGCGTCATGGTCGCCGCGCTGAGCGAGGTACGCGAGGCCCTGCGACACGACCCGGCCGTGCTGAGCACGCAAGGCCGCTTCGGCGCCGCCGCAGAGAACGTGCGCGGCTCCCACCAGTACGTCGACCTCCCCGCCGGCGTCCTCGGCGACACCCCGGCGATCACGCTGGCCGCCTGGGTGAAGCCCGCCCATGACGGTGACTGGGCCCGCGTCCTCGACTTCGGCGACGACACGAACCGCTACCTCTACCTCACCGCCCGCAACGCCGACGGCGTGCCGCGCTTCGCCATCACCGACAGCGGCGCCGCGGGCGAGCAGGGCCTCGACGGGACGGCCGCGCTGCCCCTGGGCGAGTGGAGCCACCTGGCCGTGACCCTCGCGGACGGCACCGGCACCCTCTACGTCGACGGCACCGCCGTGGCGCGGAACACGGCCATGACCCTGACCCCGGCGGTCCTCGGCCCCCTCGCCCACCACTGGCTCGGCCGCTCGCACTACCCCGCCGACCCCGTCTTCGCGGGCGCCTTCGAGGAGTTCGACGTCTGGTCACGCGCCCTGAGCGCCGCCGAGATCGGCGCCCTGCGCGACAACCCCGCCGCCGGGACACCGGCCGGCCGGGGCGATCTGGCCTCGTACGCCTTCGACGAGAGGGACGGGGGGAGGTTCGCGGACGCCTCCGGCCGGGGCCTGACGGCCACGCTGCGCCGCACCTGGGGCGGGCCCAGCCACCCCGGATTCCTCGCGGCGTACCCGGAGACGCAGTTCATCGAACTGGAATCGATGACCGGCAGCGACTACACCAGGGTCTGGGCGCCGTACTACACGGCACACAAGATCCTCAGAGGCCTGCTCGACGCCCACCTCGCCACCGGTGACGACCGGGCGCTGGACCTCGCGTCCGGCATGTGCGACTGGATGTACGCGCGGCTGTCCGCCCTGCCCGCGGCCACGCTGCAGCGGATGTGGGGCATCTTCTCCAGTGGGGAGTTCGGCGGCATCGTCGAGGCGATCTGCGACCTGCACGCGGTCACCGGCGAGGCGGACCACCTCGCGCTGGCCCGGCTGTTCGACCTCGACCGGCTGATCGACGCCTGCGCCGGGAACACGGACGTCCTCGACGGCCTGCACGCCAACCAGCACATACCGATCTTCACCGGCCTCGTCCGCCTGTACGACGAGACGGGCGAGGAGCGCTACCTCACCGCGGCGAGGAACTTCTGGGGCATGGTCGTGCCCCACCGCACGTACGCCATCGGCGGCACCAGCACCGGTGAGTTCTGGAAGGCACGGGACGTGGTCGCGGGCACGGTCAGTGCCACCACGGCCGAGAGCTGCTGCGCGTACAACCTGCTCAAGCTGAGCCGGACGTTGTTCTTCCACGACCAGGACCCGGCGTACATGGACTACTACGAGCGGGCCCTGTACAACCAGGTACTCGGCTCCAAGCAGGACCGGCCGGACGCGGAGAAGCCGCTTGTCACCTACTTCATCGGGCTGACGCCCGGTCATGTGCGCGACTACACGCCCAAGCAGGGCACGACCTGCTGCGAGGGCACCGGCCTGGAGAGCGCCACCAAATACCAGGACTCGGTGTACTTCGCCGCCGCCGACGGCAGCGCCCTGTACGTCAACCTCTACAGCCGCTCCACCCTGACCTGGGCCGAGCGCGGCGTCACCGTCACGCAGACCACGGACTATCCCCGGGAGCAGGGCAGCACCCTCACCGTCGGCGGCGGCAGTGCCTCCTTCGCGCTACGGCTGCGGGTTCCGTCGTGGGCCACGACGGGGTTCCGCGTCACCGTCAACGGGCGCGCCGTGCCGGGAACTGTGACACCGGGCAGCTACTTCACCGTGTCCCGGACCTGGCGCCGGGGCGACACCGTGCGGATCCGCGTCCCCTTCCGGCTACGGGTGGAGAAGGCACTGGACGACCCGTCGCTGCAGGCCCTCTTCTACGGTCCGGTCAACCTGGTCGGCCTTGATCCGTCCACCGACCTCCTGGAGATCGGGCTGTACCGCGGCGCGGGTCTCTCCGGCGACCTGCTGCCCACACTCACGCCCGTGTCCGGCAAACCGCTCCACTACACGCTGGACGGCACCGAATGGGCACCGTTCTCCGAGGGGACCGAGAACCCGACGCACGCCTACTTCCGCCGCTCGGAACCCCGGGTGGTCCTCGGCGGCACCGACTCGGGCGTCGCCAACCCGGCGAAGGACGACGGCACCACCCTGCTCGACGAGATCTGGGCGGCGGCCCCGTTCCGCGACAAGGGAGCGCTGGTGACGCACGTGCGCTCCACGGTGGACGGGTGGGTGGAGGCCGGGCTGCTCGGGGGCGGCGAGGGCGAACGGGTGGTGCGGACCGCGCGGAAGGCGTCGTACGCGGACTGACGGAGGAGGCCTTCTGCCCGCGGAGGTTTCTACCCGCGGAAGTTTCCACCCGCGGAGGTGATCGGTTCGCCGTTCGCATCCGTACCTCCTGGTGTCCGAGCCTGTCCTCGCCCCAGGAGGCACGATGCGCGTCACGCGCACCACGGCAGGGACCGCCTTCGTGGCCGGTGCCCTGGTCCTCACCCTCGCCGCGCTCGCCTACCCGACCATGCTCGGCGTGCGGAACACGGTCAGCGCCCAGGACCGTGTCATCACCAACACGGTGTTCGGGCCACTCACCGAGGCGGACCGGGACTTCGTGGTGAAGGTCCGTGCCGCCGGGCTGTGGGAACACCCCCTGGGGCTGATGGCCATGGAGCGGGGCTCGACACCGGAGATGAAGGAGGCCGGCGAACACCTGGTCGTCGGGCATGCCCGGCTGGACGCGACCTGCCGCAGGGTCGCGCCCGAGCTGGGCGTCACCCTGCCCAACCTGGCCTCTCCCCAGCAGCAGCAGTTCGTGTCGACCGTGGCCGGGACGACCGGCAGGCAGTTCGACACCACCGCGGTCAACATCATGCGCATCACGCACGGCCAGATCTTCCCGGTGATCGCAAAGGTCCGCGCCAACACCAAGAACTCCCTGGTACGGCAGCTGGCCGACCAGGCCAACGACACCGTGCTGGACCACATCACCGTGCTGGAGAAGACCGGCCTGGTCAACTTCGACCAGGTCAACTTCCAGCAGTCGGCCCCGCCGGACCTGCCCAAGGCGCAGCTCACACCACCGGCCCCGCAGCCGGGTGAGCCGGTGCTCTCGCTCACCACGCCGCCCGGGCTGGAGGTCAACACCTTGGCGCCGACGCCCAGTCCGACGGTCCGCTGACCGGCACGACGGAGCGTCGCCCGTGTCAACCGCGTCGGGGCTTACCGCGCCCGCCGCCCTTGGTACCGCCGCTCTTGGCGTTGCTCTTGCCGCCGCTCTTGGCGTTGCCCCTGTTGCCGCCCTTGGCGGCGCCCCTGGTTCCGCCCCTGGCGCCGCTCTTGCTGTTGGCACCGGTGCCGCGCCGCGCGCCGCCGGTCTGCTTCCCGGCCCCCGGCCTGCCCCGCGCGGCCGATTCGGTGTGCTCGCCCTTCGCCGAGGCAGGTGCGGGCTGCCGGCCCCGGGTGCTGTTGACGGTCCGGCCCCGGACGATGCCGATGAAGTCCTCCACCCGGTCCGTGTGCGCGTCCTCGGGCCAGGCCAGGGCCACTCCCGACTCGGGGGCGTCCGTGACCGTCCGGTACGTGAGGTCCTTGCGGTGGTGCAGCCGCGCCAGCGACAGGGGCACGAGGAGCACGCCGATCCCGGCCGCCACCAGCTCGACGGCGTCCGCCGTGGTGGCCGGACGCTCGAGTGCGGACCGGCCCGGCAGCCGCTCCCAGCCGAGGACGTCGTCCACGGGGTGCAGCACGATCTCGTCGGTCAGGTCCTCGACGGTCACCTCGTCGGCCGCGGTGACGAGGTGGTCCCTGGGGATCACCACGACGGTGGTCTCGGTGTAGAGCGGGATCGCGCTGAGGGCGCTCCGGTCGACGGGCAGCCGCACCAGCCCGGCGTCGGCGTCGCCGCCCAGCAGCAGGCGGCCCGACTCCTCGGGGACGACCTGGGTCAGGGACAGCGGGATGTCGGGCAGCCGCTCGTTCCAGATGCGCACCCATTTGTCGGGCGTCACCCCCGGGACGTACGCGAGCCGGAACGAGGGGGATTCTTCCGAGCCTGTCACCCGGCCAGGTTACCGGGCGTGGCCAGGGGCCGCGGTCACCGGGCGTGGCCGGCGGTCGCGCTCCCGGGTGTGGTCGGCGGTCGCGCTCCCGGGTGTGGTCGGCGGTCGCGCAGACGCTCGATACCCTTGACACCATGACGTCGCACCAGAACACCCAGACCATGAAGCCCGCGACCGCGGCGAAGAAGCTGGGTGTGTACCTCGAGGCCACACCCGCCGAGTTCCGGGAGGGCGTCGTCACGCGCGCCGAGCTGAACGCGCTCCAGACGGACCCGCCCGCGTGGCTGCGGGACCTGCGGCGCGACGGTCCGCACCCGCGGCCGGTGGTCGCGGCCAAGCTCGGTGTCTCCATCGCGGGTCTGCACCGGGGCGGGGTCGCGGAACCGCTCACCACGGAGCAGATCGAGGCGCTGAAGCAGGAGCGCCCCGAGTGGCTGGAGCGGGAGCGGGCCGTCCAGGCCGACGTACGCAAGGAGGCGGCTCGCGTGAAGGAGCTGCACGCCGAGCGCGCGCAGCGGGCCGAAGGCGCCGAGCGCGACTGACGCTCACTCCTCGGCCTTCTGCTCCGTCACGCTCCACGCGTACTGCAGCCAGTCCGACACCACCACGGCGCTCAGGCCCGCGCACAGCAGCCGGGCGGCCCGGGGCGCGACGGCGTAGCTGCCGACGAGTCCGCCGGCCACCCAGGTGGAGGTGCAGAAGGGGCAGGACACCAGGTCTCCGACGGCACGGCGCAGGCCGTTGCCGCGCGGCGCGTCCATCACCTCGTTGGCGTTGCTTTCACGCTCGCGGTGGGTGAACGGCGCCCGCAGGAAGCTGGTGACCTTGTCCTTGGTCAGCAGTCGGGACGCCTTGAACGTCGCCGTTCCGAGCAGGGCCACGTCCCACGCCGGGACGGTGTCCGGCAGTCGCAGCCCACGGCGCCACGCGATCGCGGCGAACGCTCCGGCCCCCGCCGTGAAGGTCACCGCGAGTGCCATGTATCCGCCGAGGGGGGTGCCGCCCCCTTCGTCGTAGCGTTCGCCGAAACTCCGCGCGTCGTGGTGCTGCTTGCCGTCCGTCATGAACGCCTCCTGTCCGGGGGCCGCCCCTCGGAGGGCCGCCTCTTCGCGGGGACCGGGTGCCCGCCTCCGCACGTCTCCAACGCGTGCCCGCGGACCGCTCTCAGTACGGTGCCGGTCCGCCGAAGAGATCGGCGCAGTCCGCGGGCAGGTGGGCCAGTAGGTCGTGGACGCGTTCGCCGGGCACCGCTTCGGTGAGGGTGGAGAGCACGGCTCCCGCGTCCCATTCGGCGGTACGCGGCCGGGCGCCGGTCTGCTGTGCCACGCGCCGCAGGAACTCCGCACGGCCGAAGGACTCGGGACGCCCGCGTTCCAGGCGCAGTGCGTCGTCCAGGGGCGCGGGCAGGTCGGAGGCCAGGTCTGCGGCCTCCTCCGGGGCGATGCGGGACGCGATCACCCACAGGACGGCCGTACTGACCTGCTCGGCCTCCTCCTCGCTGTGGTATTCGCCGCGGTCGCGGACCAGGGTCAGGAATTCGTCGAGCCGCACGGCGTCGCCTCCTTCCGCCGGTTCTCGCTGCGGACCGGGTGCCCTCCCCGCGGTCCGGGGAAACGGGCGCGGTCTCACCGGCGTGCTCGCTCCGCGTCGGCAAGGGCTGCCACCCGGGTCACGGCGTCGTCCCTGAACAGCGCGTGTCCGGCGGCGATCCGCTCGGCCCGGGCCGGCCCCGGGGTGGTGAGCCGCCGCAGCGTACCGAGCAGCGCGGTCTCGTCCTCGGCGACGTCCGACACACCCAGAGCGGCCATCCGCCGGACGCCGTCCGCGCCGTGGCCGGGTATCGGCCGGTATCCCACGACCGGCAGTCCGGCGGCGAGGGCCTGTACGGCGGTCTGGCCGGCGGCGTTGTCGACCAGGGCGCGGGCGGCGTGCAGCAGGCCGGGCATGTCCGTCACCCAGCCGAGCGCGACCACACCCGGTGTGCCGGACAGGTCGCGGCGCAGCCGTTCGTTGTCCCCGCAGAGCACGACCGGCAGGTTGCCGTGGTCCGTCAGGAGCCGGACGGTGGCGCTCAGGTGCGAGCCCACTCCCCACGCGCCGGCGGACACCACCACGGGGGGCCGCCCGGGACCGAGACGGTCGAACAGTCCCCGCCACCCGGCGGCCCCGGGAGCGTCGGCGAAGAACTCCGGAGCCACGACCGGGCCGCACGTCCACGCGGACGTGCCGGTGCTCTCCCGCACCTCGCGCGCCACGTCCTCCGTGAGACACAGGCAGTGGTCGTTGCCCGGGTGGAGCCACTGCCGGTGGACGGCGAAGTCGATCACGAGGACGACGCTGGGCACGGGCAGCAGGCCCCGGGCCCGGAGATGGCCGGTCAGCTGGGCGCCGAGATGGAAGACAGGGACGACCACGTCCGCGCCCGTGCGCTCGGCCAGCGCGCGCAGCCGGCCACCGGCGAGCCGGGCCAGCGGCGTACCGCCGGGACGACGGCCGGCGCCCGGACGCAGGAACAGGCGGTAGAGGACGGCGTACGCCCAGGGGAAGTGGCGTACCGACCCGCGGTAGAAGTGCCGCAGCACACGGCCCACGCCGTACGGCAGCAGCGCGAGGACGTCGACGACGAGGGCGTCGTCACCACGTGCCCGCGCCCGGCGGACCAGTTCGGCGGCGACCGTGTCATGTCCCGCGCCCATGCTCGCGCTGACCACCAGCAGCCGTCTGCCCTCGACCGGAGCGTGCGGGGCCGTCGGGCGACGGGGCGCTGATGAGCTGCGAGGATGCACGGCGATCCAGGTTGCCCGCCCGACATGTTCCAAACCACTGCACAAGCGGGCGTTTCGGACGTCTCGCCAGGGATACTCCGTGACCGCCCGTCCGGCCGGACGCCGGATCCCGACCGCCTGGTCGGTCGCTCCCGGCGTCCGCCCCGAGCCAAGGTGGTCCCATGGTCCATGCGTTCTCCCGCCCCCGGCCCGCCCCCGGCCCACGGGTTGTCGCGCCCGACGCGGCCCACGCCAGGCCCCGGCGGGAGCCGACCGGCGTCCGGGGCGCGCGGACGCGTACGGCCCTCGTGACGGGGGCGTCCTCCGGCATCGGCGCGGCCGTCGCCCGCCGGCTGAGCGAGGAGGGCGGCTGGCGGCTGGTGCTCAGCGGACGTGACCCGTCCCGGCTGCGCGAGGTCGCCGAGAACGCGTCGGCCACCGCCTTCGCCGCGGACCTCACCCTCCCCGGCGCCGACCGGCAGCTCGCCGACTTCACGCTCGCCACGGTCGGACCGGTGGACCTGCTGGTGGCCGGTGCCGGGGTCGGCTGGGCCGGGGAGTTCCTGGGCATGCCCCCGCACACCATCGACGAGGTGCTCGACATCAACGTGCTGGCCACCCTGCGACTGGTGCGACTGGTGCTGCCGGGCATGGTGGAGGCGGGGTCGGGGCGGGTGGTGCTCGTCGGCTCGCTGGCGGGCAGTGTGGCGGTGCGCGACGAGGCCGTGTACTCCGCCGCCAAGGCCGCGGTCGGCGCCTTCGCCGACGCCCTGCGCTACGAGTTGCGGGGCACCGGCGTGGGGGTCACTCATGTGGTCCCCGGTGTCGTCGACACACCGTTCTTCGAACGCCGCGGGGCTCCCTATCTGCGTTCCTGGCCGCGTCCGGTGCCCGCCGAGCGCGTGGCCGACGCGGTGCGGACGGCAGTGGTACGGAGCCGTGACGAGGTGTACGTGCCCGGCTGGCTGCGCCTGCCGTGCCGGGTGCGGGGCGCGGCTCCGGGGCTGTACCGGCGGCTGGCGGCGCGGTTCGGGTGAGCTCCGGATGAGCGGGAGCGCGCGGCGGTGATGGTCCTCACCGTCGTCCTGGCCCTGTTCGCGGCGTTGTCCAACGCGGCGGCGTCGGTACTGCAGCGCCGGGCCGCGGCGCAGGACGAGAACCGGGCGGGCGCCGTCCACACGGTGGTGCGCTCGCTCCTGCGACTGGTGCGCGACCGGTACTGGGTGGGCGGCGCGGCGCTGCTCGCGCTGACGACGGTGCTGCAGGCGGCCGCGCTGGCGGTGGGGAGTCTGGCCGTCGTCCAGCCGCTGATGGCCAGTGAGCTGCTGTTCACCCTGATGGTCGGCAGCGTGGTCTTCCACCGGCGGCCCGACCTGCGGACCTGGCTGGCGTTCGTGGCCCTGGCCGTGGGGCTCGCGTTGTTCCTGGGCGCCGCCGCGCCGTCGGCCGGCCATGACACCGCGACCCCGGGCCGGTGGGGCTGGGCGGGTCTGGCCCTGTTCGCCGTGGTGACGGCGCTCGCCTCGATCGGCAGCCTGGTACGGGGCGCACCCCGCGCCGCGCTGTTCGGTTCGGCGTCCGCGGTGGCGTTCGGCGGTACGGCGGGGCTGCTGAAGGAGGTCACCGGGCGGCTCCCCCAGGGGGTGGGCGTCGTCCTGACCCAGTGGCCGCCGTACGCCACGGCGGTGGTGGGGATGATCAGCTTCCTGCTGCTGCAGAGCGCTCTGCGGGCGGGAACCCTCGCGGCGTCGCAGCCGGCGCTGACCCTCGGCGACGCGCTGACCAGCGTCGCTCTCGGCTGGGCCCTGTTCGGCGAACAGATCGCCCTCGGGCTACGGGTGCTGCCCGAGCTGATCGGCGTGGCGCTGATCGGGCTCGGCAGTGTCGGACTGGCCCGCGCGCCGTCGGTCCACGGCGCGTGGGACACGGTGCCTGCGGCACGGGACGGCCCCGGGCCGGGCAGCCGGGCACAGGAGCGGCGGGGGTCGTGACGACCTCACCGCTCCACACGGCATCACCGCACCACCGCACCACCACACCGCGGAACACAGCGACGGCAGAACAGCGGCCCATCGAGAACGCCGGAGCAGCGCGACGGCACACGGAGGACAGGAGACACACGGATGCGTGAGAGCTTCCACGCCGGACCGGCGGCGTACGCCGTCGCGCCGGTCGTCGTCGCCGCGCTGGCCCACATCGGTCCGGCCGCGACCTGGCTGCCCGGTCTGCGCCGGCGCCGGTTCCCGGGCCTGGCCGGACTGGGCCGCCCCGACCACGTCGCCCTCACCTTCGACGACGGGCCCGACCCGACGTCCACCCCGCACTTCCTCGACCTGCTGGACGGGCTCGGCGTACGGGCGACCTTCTTCGTCCTGGGCGAGAACGTCGTACGTCACCCGGCGCCGGCTCGCGAACTGGCCCGGCGGGGGCACGAACTCGCCGTCCACGGCTGGGCGCACGACCGCCCCTGGCTGCCGTCGCCGGCGCGGGACACGCGCGAGTTGCGGCATGCCGTCCGCGCGGTCGCCGAGGCCGCCGGACGCGTCCCGCGCTGGTACCGCCCGCCCTACGGCATCCTCACCTCCGGACGCTGGGCCGCCGCCCGCCGGGCCGGACTGCGGCCGGTGCTGTGGACGACGTGGGGCAGGGACTGGCGGCAGGACGCCACACCCGCCTCGGTACGGGCGACCGTCGCGGCCGATGTGCGCGGGGGCGGCACGATCCTCCTGCACGACACCGACCACGCCTGTGCCCCGGGCAGCTGGCGGGCCGCCCTCGGTGCCCTGCCGGACATCGTGCGCGACTGCCGCGAGGCGGGACTGACGGTGGGACCGCTGGAGGAGCACGGGGTGGTGGGGGCCGCCCTCTGCCCGGGAACCGGACCGTCGGTGTGCGGCCCGGTGATGTCGGGGGCGTCGCCGTTTCGGCCGGCGGCGCCGGGACAGCCGTAGCGTCATGACGGACAGAGACGACCAGTGCCCGGCGGCGCCGGATCCGGCCTCTCCACCCTGGGTCCTGCGCGAGTACGCCGTACTCGCCGACGGTGAGCGGGGCGCGGTCCTGGACCCCCGGGGCCGGATCGTGTGGCTGTGCGCCCCCCGGTGGCACGACGACGCGGTGTTCTCCGCGCTCATCGGCGGCGCCGGGCACTTCGCCGTGGAGCCGGCGGACCCCTGGCACGTCTGGGGCGGCTCCTACGAGGAGGGCACGCTGATCCGGGTGAGCCGGTGGGTGACCGCCGAGTGCGTGATCGAATGCCGGGAGGCCCTGGCCCTGCCCGCCCGCACCGACCGGCTCGTCCTGTTGCGCCGGATGCGCGTGGAGCGCGGCGAGGCACGGTTGTGCCTGGACCTGGACCCGCGGCCCGGATTCGGAGACGGCCGGATGCGCGGCCACCGGCAGGAGGACGGGGTCTGGACGGCCGAGGCCGAAGGGCTGCGGATGCGGCTCGCCGGGGCTCCGGAGGCGGTGTGGCGGGCCGGCGCCGGACTGTGTGGCGAGTTCCGGCTGCGCGAGGGCGAGACGCACGACCTGGTACTGGAACTGGCCGAAGGGCGGGAGGCCGGACCGCTCGACGCCGACGCGCTGTGGCGGGCCACTGAGCGTGAGTGGGGGCGGGCCGTCCCGGACTGCTCACGGCTGGTCGCACCACGCGACGCCCGGCACGCGTACGCCGTGCTGCGCGGGCTGACCAGTGTCTCCGGCGGCATGGTGGCCGCCGCGACCACGTCCCTGCCGGAGCGGGCCAACAGCGGGCGCAACTACGACTACCGCTTCGCCTGGCTGCGCGACCAGTGCTACGCCGGTCTCGCGGTCGCCGCACACGGCCCGCACCCGCTGGTGGACGACGCCGTGCGCTTCGTCGCCGAACGCATCCTGGAGGACGGCGACAAGGTCCGCCCCGCCTACACGGTCGACGGGCGGCCGGTCGGCGGGGAACGCTCCCTGCGGCTGCCGGGCTATCCCGGCGGCACCGACCACATCGGCAACGACGCGGGTGCCCAGTTCCAGCTGGACACCTTCGGCGAGGCGCTGCAGCTGTTCGCCGCGGCCGCCGCGCACGACCGGCTGACGGAGCAGGCGCAACGGGCCGCCGCCGTGGCCGTGGACGTCGTGGAACGGCAGTGGCTCGAGCCGGACGCCGGACTGTGGGAACTGGAGAACCGCTGGTGGACCCACTCGCGGCTGAGTGTGGTGTGCGGTCTGCGGCGGATGGGAGGAGTGCTGCCCGGGAAGGCGGGACACCGTTGCGTGGAGCTCTCCCGCACCGTGCTGCGGGAGACCCGGCGCCGGTGCCTGGACTCCGACGGCCGCTGGCGACGGGCCGCCGACGACGACGGGCCCGAGGCCGCGCTGCTGGTGCCGATGGCCCGCGGCTGCGCGTTCGGGGACGACGGCGGTGCCGCCACCCGCGCGTACATCGAGTCCCGCCTCGCCGAGGACGGGTACCTCTACCGCTTCGAACACCCCGGGGAGCCGCTCGGTGACGCCGAGGGGGCCTTCCTGCTCTGCGGGTTCACGATGGCGCTCGCCACGCACCGGGTCGATGACCGGGTCGGCGCGTTCCGCTGGTTCGAGCGCACCCGGGCGGCCTGCGGACCGCCCGGGCTGTTCGCAGAGGAGTACGACGTGCGTCAGCGGCAGCTGCGCGGCAACCTCCCGCAGGCGTTCGTGCACGCCCTGATGCTGGAGTGCGCCGTCCGCCTGGCCGGCGAGTCGGTGCTGCCCTGACCCGACGGACGACCGCGCGCTCCATGGGCGCTTCCCCCGCCCGGTCCGTCAGGCAGCCGCTCCGGTCAGGTCCCGGTGGATCGGCTCCTCCCGGCCCGTCAGCGGCGCGCCCGTGCCGCCCCGCCGGGCGGCGACGATCTCCGCCGCGATGGACAGCGCGGTCTCCTCGGGCGTCCGGGCGCCGAGGTCCAGGCCGATCGGCGAGCGGAGCCGGGACAGCTCGGGCTCGGTCAGTCCGGCTTCGCGCAGTCGCCGGTCGCGGTCCTCGTGGGTGCGGCGCGATCCCATCGCGCCGACGAACGCGACCGGCATCCGCAGGGCCTCCGTCAGCAGCGGCACGTCGTACCTGGCGTCGTGGGTGAGTACGCACAGCACCGTGCGTCCGTCGGTCGGCGTACTTGGCAGGTAGCGGTGCGGCCAGTCGACGACGACCTCGTCCGCTTCGGGGAAGCGGGCGGTGGTGGCGAAGACGGGCCGGGCGTCGCAGACCGTCACGTGGTGGCCGAGGAACTTGCCGGCCCGCACCAGCGCCGCCGCGAAGTCGACCGCTCCGAAGACGATCATGCGGGGAGGCGGCACACTGCACTCGACCAGCAGCGTGAGCCCGCCTGGACAGTGCGAACCGTCCTCCGAGAGACCGACCGTGCCGGTGCGGCCTGCGTCCAGCAGGGCCCCGGCCTCGGCCGCCGCCGTGCTGTCCAGGTCCGGATGGCCGCCGAGACCGCCCTCGTACGAACCGTCCGGGTGGACGAGCAGGGACCGCCCGAGGAGGCCGGCCGGCCCCTGGACGACCCGGGCGAGGGCCGCGGCCCGGCCTCGGGCCGCGGTCGACAGCGCCGCCCGGAACACCTCCCGCCAGGGCGCGTCCGCGCCGACCGGCGTGACCAGCACGTCGATGATCCCGCCACAGGTCAGCCCGACCGCGAAGGCGTCCTCGTCGCTGTATCCGAACCGTTCGCGCACCGTCTCGCCGTCCCGGAGGGCCGCGGCGCACAACTCGTACACCGCGCCCTCCACACAGCCGCCGGAGACCGAGCCGATCACCGTTCCCTCGCTGTCGACGGCGAGGGCGGCGCCGGGCCCGCGCGGGGCGCTGCCGCCGACGGAGACGACGGTGGCGACGGCGAACTCCCGGCCCTGACCGAGCCAGCGGTCCAGCTCGTCGGCGATGTCAAGCATCCGTCCCGCCCCCGGCGGTGGGCACCGTCGCCGACAGCACGCGGTCGGGCCGGATCGGCAGGTTCCGGTGGCGTACGCCGGTGGCGTGCCAGACGGCGTTGGCGACGGCCGCCGCGGCGCCCACGATGCCGATCTCGCCGACGCCCTTGATCCCGACCGGGTCGTCCGGGTCGGGGTCGTCCACCCAGTCCGCCTCGACGTCCGGGACGTCGGCGTGCGTGGCGACGTGGTAGCCGGTGAGGTCGGGGCCGTAGAGGCCGCCGCTCGCCCGGTCCCGGACCGCCTCCTCGTGCAGGGCCATGGAGATGCCCCAGACCATGCCGCCGACGAGCTGGTTGCGTGCGGTGAGCGGGTTGACGATGCGGCCCGCGGCGAAGATGCCGAGCATGCGGCGCACCCGTACCTCGCCGGTGGTGGTGTCCACGGCGACCTCGGCGAACTGGGCCCCGAAGGAGTGCCGTTCCTTCTGCGCGAGGGCGCCCAGGGCCTCGGTGGAGTCGGAGCGTACGGTGATGCCCTCGGGCGGGACGGTCGTGCCCAGCGCGAGCCGCTCCCGCAGTTCATCGGCCGCGATGGTGATCGCCCAGGCCCAGGAGCGGGTGCCCATCGAGCCGCCCGCGATCATCGCCGGTCCGAAGTCGCTGTCCCCGATGCGGACCCGGACCCGCTCGGGCGTGACCTCCAGCGCGTCGGCGGCGACCAGGGTGAGCGCGGTGCGGGCGCCGGTGCCGATGTCGGCGGCGGCGATCCGCACGGTGAAGGTGCCGTCGGCCTCCGCGGTCACGAGGGCGGTGGACGGACCGGCGCCCGCTTGGAAGGAGGCCGCCGCCGTACCGGTGCCCAGCAGCCAGCGCCCGTCGCGGCGCACCCCGGGGCGCGGATCGCGTTCCGCCCAGCCGAAGCGGCGGGCTCCCTCGCTGAAGCAGGCGGCCAGGTTGCGGCTGCTGAACGGCAGCCCGGAGACCGGGCCGACCACCGGCTCGTTGCGCAGGCGCAGGTCGATCGGGTCGACGCCGCAGCGCTCGGCGAGTTCGTCGAGCGCCGCCTCGAGAGCGAAGGAGCCCGGGGCCTCGCCCGGCGCGCGCATGAAGGTCGGGGACGGCACGTCGAGCCGTACGACGTGGTTGGCCGTGTGATGTGCTTCGGCCTCGTACATGACCCTGGCGACACCGGCGCTGGGCTCGACGAACTCGTAGACGGTCGACGTCTGGTTGAGCGAGCGGTGCTCCAGGGCGCGCAGCCGGCCGTCGGGGTCGGCGCCGAGCCGGACACGCTGGCTGGTGGGGCTGCGGTAGCCGGCCAGCGAGAACATCTGGCGCCTCGTCATCACCACCCGCACCGGCCGTCGCAGCACGGTCGCGGCCATCACGGCGGAGACCTGGTGGGCGCGCAGGCCCTTGCTGCCGAAGCCGCCGCCGACGTGTTCGGAGCGCACCCGCACCGCGGACTCGTCGAGGGAGAACATCTTCGCGAGTTCGCTCTGGACCCATGTGGTGCCCTGGTTGGAGTCGGCGACCTCCAGCCGGCCGCCGTCCCAGAGGGCGGTGGCCGCGTGCGGCTCCATCATGCTGTGGTGCTCTTCGGGGGTGGTGTACTCCTCGTCCACCACGACGGCGGACGCGGCGAGGCCGGCCGCCAGGTCCCCCTTTCCGGTCACCGCGGGCATGTGTCCCTCGGCCGGGTAGGCGTCGGCGCGGTCGGCGGAGAGCGTGATGTCGTGCGGTTCCTCGTCGTACGTGACGACGAGGGCCTCGGCGGCCTCCCTCGCCTGCTCGGGCGTCCCGGCGACGACGAGGGCCACCGGCCATCCCGCGTGCCGCACCCGGTCGTCCTGGAAGACGGCGGCGGTCGGGTCCGGCAGGATGCCCAGCATGCCGATGTAGTCGGTGTCGACGCGCGGGGCGTTGCCGTGGTGGAGGACGGCGAGCACGCCGGGCATGCCGAGGACCGGATCGGTGTCGACGGAGCGGATGCGGCCGCGGGCGACGGTGGACAGCACCAGCCAGCCGTGCGCGAGGTCGGCGAAGGGGATCTCGCCGGCGTAGCGGGCCGCTCCGGTGACCTTGTCGCGGCCCTCCACGCGCGTGTGCGAGCTGCCGACGGCGCCCTCGACCGTCGTACGGCCGGTCGTGGCGGTGGTCATCGGGCGGCCTCCTCTGCGAGTTCGGTCAGGACGGCCACCGCGAGGTTGCGCATGAGGGTCACCTTGTATCCGTTGTGGGGCAGCGGCCTCGCGGCCGCGAGTTCGGCGTCCGCGGCAGCGGCGAAGGTGTCGCCGCCGGCCGGTGCGCCGATCAGCACGTGCTCGGCCGCGCGGGCCCGCCAGGGCCGGGAGGCGACCGCGCCGAAGGCCAGCCGCGCGTCGCGGACGATGCCGTCCTCGATGTCGAGCGCGGCGGCGACCGAGCCGATCGCGAAGGCGTACGAGGCACGCTCGCGCACCTTGCGGTAGCGGGAGCGGGCGGCGACCGGGGCGTGCGGCAGGGTGATGCCGGTGATCAGCGCGCCGGGCGGGAGGGCGGTCTCCCGGTCCGGGGTGTCGCCGACGGGGAGGTAGAAGTCGGTGAGCGGCGACTCTCCCGGCCCGTCGGGGGTTTCGTAGGCGACGACGGCGTCGAAGGCCGTCAGTGCGACACCCATGTCCGAGGGGTGCACGGCCACGCAGTGCTCGGAGGCACCGAGGATGGCGTGATTGTGGTGCTCGCCCGTGATCGCGGGACAACCACTGCCGGGAGCACGCTTGTTGCACGGCTTGCTCACGTCGGTGAAGTAGCCGCACCGGGTGCGCTGGAGCAGGTTGCCGCCGACGGTGGCCATGTTGCGCAGCTGCCCGGAGGCGCCGGCCAGTACCGCCTGGGTCAACGCCGGGTAGCGTCGGCGCACTTCGGGGTGGGCGGCGAGGTCGCTGTTGGTGACGGTCGCACCGACGCGCAGGCCGCCGTCGGCGGTCGGCTCGATGCCGTCCAGCGGCAGTTGACGGACGTCGACCAGCCGGGCAGGGCGTTCGACGCCGGTCTTCATCAGGTCGACGAGATTGGTGCCGCCACCGAGGAAGCGGGCGTCCGGGTCGGCGGCGAGCAGCGCCACCGCGCCGGAGACGTCGTCGGCGCGCTGGTAGCCGAACTCCCTCATGCCGCGGCCTCCTTCGCGTTCTCCGTCCGGGACTCGCGCCGGTTCGCCTCGTGGGCCTCGGCCGCACGGGCGACCGCCTGGACGATGGAGACGTAGGCGCCGCAACGGCACAGGTTGCCGCTCATCCGTTCGCGGATCTCGTCCGGCGTCAGGGGTGGTGGTCCGGCCTCGGGCCGTACGTCGTCGGTGGCGGCGCTGGGCCAGCCTGCCGCGTGCTCCTCGATGACGGCGACGGCCGAGCAGATCTGTCCGGGTGTGCAGTAGCCGCACTGGTAGCCGTCGAGGTCGAGGAAGGCCTGCTGCACCGGGTGCAGACGGTCGCCCTCGGCCATGCCTTCGATGGTGGTGATCTCTCGCCCGTCGGAGGCGACCGCGAGGCTCAGACAGGAGACGGCGCGGCGTCCGTCGACCAGGACGGTGCAGGCGCCGCACTGCCCCTGGTCGCAGCCCTTCTTGGTGCCGGTGAGATCGAGGCGCTCACGCAGGGCGTCGAGCAGGGTCGTGCGGTGGTCGACGGTCAGCTGGTGCTTCTCACCGTTGATGTTCAGGGTGACGGCGCTGGACGCCGACGAGGTCGCTGGGGCCATGATCAGCCTTCTGTGGTGTCTGGTGACAGAGAAAAGGGGCTGTAGGCAGTGGGTTCGTGTGGGGTCGGAAAGCACCGGTCTCGCATCCGCCGGTCGCATCCACCGCTAAAGTGGGCAGGTAACCGGACATCTGTCCGCTCTCTGGAAACGTAACGGACAGCTGTCCGCTTATCAAGAACGATATTCGGCCACACACCTGCGAGGAGGACGAGTGCCGCAACCGAAGAGGGTCAGGCCGGACACTCCCCTGCGCTCGGACGCCCAGCGCAACCGCGAGCGCATCCTGCACGTGGCCACGGAGGAGCTGACCCGCTGCGCGGACGCCCCGCTGAGCGCCATCGCCAAGAAGGCGGGCGTCGGACAGGGCACGTTCTACCGCAACTTCCCGAACCGCGAGGCACTGGTCCTGGAGGTCTACCGCTACGAGATGCAGCAGGTGGCCGACGCCGCGCCCCAGTTGCTGACCACTCAGGAGCCCGAACAGGCCCTGCGCGAGTGGATGGACCGCCTTGCCGGTTTCGCCATGACCAAGGCAGGCCTGGCGGACGCGATCCGGCTGGTCACCAGCGTGCCCGGAGGGCCGGAGAAACCGCGCCCCACCCCGGTCATGGACGCGGCCCAGCTCCTGCTCCGCGCCAACGAGGCGGCCGGCACCATCCGGCCCGGAATCTCCGCGGACGACTTCTTCCTCGTCATCGGCGGTCTCTGGCTGATCGATCCCGGCGAGGACTGGCAGCCGCGGGCCACCCGCCTCCTGGACTTCGTCATGGACGGACTGCGGGCGGGAGCACCCGGCCGGTGACCGCGCCCCGGAACCCGTAGCGGCGCTCGGGCCGGCCCGCCACGCCGTAGCGCAGGGAGACGTCCGCGCTGCCGACGGTGTGGAAGTACTCCAGGTAGCGGCGCGCACTGACCCGGGAGACGCCGGTCAGCGCCGCGCACTCGCTGGCGGACAGCGTGCCGTCGGCCTCACGGAGGGTGCGTTCGACCAGCTCGGCGGTCTCCACGCTCATACCCTTGGGCAGTGCCGGCGCCGCGGTGGCCGGCGCTGCCGCTCCCGCGAGTACGCGGTCGACGTCGGCCTGGCTGCGTACCACCGTGCCGAGCAGTCGGCCCCGCTGGACGGCGTAGCGCTCCAGCCGGACCCGCAGGTCCTCGAACTCGAACGGTTTGAGCAGGTAGTCGACCACGCCGTGCCGGACGGCGCCGCGCACCGCGTCCGCCTCCCTGGCCGCGCTGATGACCATGACGTCGCAGTCGTGACCGGCGGCGCGCAGCCGGGGGATGACGTCGAGACCGAACACGTCCGGCAGGTACAGGTCGAGCAGGACGAGGTCGGGGCGCAGTTCCCCGACGGCGGCGAGCGCCTGCTCCCCGGTGCCGGCGACTCCCACGACCCGGAAGGGCTGGACGCGCTCGACGAAGGCGCGGTGGACGCGGGCGACCATGAAGTCGTCGTCGACCACGAGCACGCCGATCCCGGCGTCGACGGCGTGGGGCGCCGGCCCGGCCGTAGCGGCCGCGTGTGCCGAACCGTTCGTCGTACGCGCGTGTGCCGTACCGGTCGTGGTCGTGGTGGCCGCGCCGGCCGTACGCGGCCGGGCGGTCACGTGGGCCCTGCCGGCCCGGGCGGTCGCGCCGGCCCGGGCGCCGGCGTCGGCCGTGCCGGACCAGGCGGTCCCATCGGCCTCACCGGCCTGGTCAGTCGCACCGGCCCCACCGGCCCCTCTGGCCCAGGCGGTCGCACCGGTCGCACCGGCCGTGCCGCTCGTACCCGTCATCGTGCTGCTCCTTCCGCCACCGCGTCAGTGAGGTGGCTGACGGTCATGCGTGCGGTGAACATGGCCCCCTCGGGGGTGTTGGTCACCGAGATCTCACCGCCGTGACGCTCGCAGACCAGCCGGGTCAGCGCCAGGCCGATGCCACGCTCGCCCTGCCGGGCGGCCTTGGTGGTGAAGCCGTGGGAGAAGACCTCGCGGGCCAGCTCGGGCGCCACGCCGGGCCCGGAGTCACGGACCACGATCTCGACGCTGGCGGCGTCCTGCCGCAGCTCGACCTCGACCCAGGCCTCGTGGCCGGTGCCGGGCGCCGCGGCGGCGTCCACGGCGTTGTCGACGAGGTTGCCGACCACGGTCGCCACGTCCGCCGCGTCCTGGGGAGCGAGCCGGTCGAGCGCCGTGCGCTCCGACACCCGTAGGGCGACCCTCCGTTCCGCCGCGAGGGAGGACTTCGCCGTCAGCAGCGCGGCGACGGCGGTGTCGCGGACCCGGCGGCTGAGGGTGACGTCCAGGGACTGGCGGCGCTGGTTGAGCGCGCGGATATAGCGGACCACCTCTTCCTGCTCGCCGATCTGGATGAGCCCGGAGATGGTGTGCAGCTGGTTGGCGAACTCGTGGGCCTGGGCGCGCAGCAGCTCGGAGGTACTGCGGAAGGATCCGATCTCCCGTTCCAGGCGGGCCAGTTCGGTGCGGTCGCGCAGCGTGGTGACCGAGCCGAGCGGGTGGCCGTCCTTGGTGACGGTCATACGGTTCATCACCAGGACCCGGCCGTGGCGGACCACGACCTCGTCACGTGGTCCGGCCTCGTCCGCCGCGGCGCCGGCCAGGACGTCGCGCAGCCTCCCGTCGATGCCGAGGCCGTCCAGGCTCTGGCCCACGCAGTCGGCGGGCAGGGCGAGCAGGCGCCGCCCCATCTCGTTGACCAGCGTGAGCCGGTGCTGCGGATCGAGGGCGACCACGCCCTCGGCGATGCCGTACAGCATCGCCTCCCGGTGCTCGGCGAGACCGGCGATCTCGCGCGGCTCCAGGCCGAGGGTCTGTCGCTTGACACGCCGGGCGAGCAGCCAGGAGCCGGCCACTCCCAGCCCGCTGGCGATGCCGAGGTAGGCGAGGAGGTAGGAGGAGGCGCCGTTCAGGCGCTGCCA
Organism: Streptomyces marokkonensis; assembly: GCF_039539045.1. Lineage (NCBI taxonomy): Bacteria > Bacillati > Actinomycetota > Actinomycetes > Kitasatosporales > Streptomycetaceae > Streptomyces > Streptomyces marokkonensis. Next base: position 105,771 of record NZ_BAABCQ010000002.1, on the reverse strand, counting down.
CACCGTCGGATCGGCCTCACCGACCATCACCGTGCCCAGGTGCCGGCCGAGGGTCTGCCGGGTGTCGCCGAGCACCGGCACCTGGGCGACGAGTTCCCGGCTGCCCCGCACCGTGAGCGGGCCCGACCAACCGCGTCCCCGGGCGGCGCCCTCACCGCGCGGCAACGGTCCGTCGATCATCGTGGGGTCGGTGGAGCTGACGACGCGGCCGTCGGCGTCGGCCACCGTGACCGAGGTGACTCCGGACTGGGTCTGCGTGGCGTTCACCAGCGGGGCCAGGGCCTCCTGCGGCACGGGGCGCAGGAGCTGACTGCGGACCAGCGGCGTGGCGGCCAGCTGTTCGGCCAGGGCGGCGACCCGGCGGCCCTCGACGCGGTTGAAGGTGGCCTTGGACTGGGCCAGCGAGACGGCGGCGACCGCGAGCAGGACCACCACGACGATGGCGAGCTGGAGGACCAGCATCTCGCCCGCGAGGGTCTGACGGCGGAAGGTGGGGGCCACGGCGGACTCGATCTCGACTGACGGGGGCGGGGGAGCGGCAGGTGTGCCGGGTCGCCATCATGGCGCCCACCTGCGGCGAAGGAAAGAGATGTGTTGTCTTCGCAACGAACCGGCGATGAACCGGCGATGCGTCGGCACATCGCCGGCGGCGCATCGGGGGATGTACCGGCACGGCACCGGGCGATTCGCCGGCGACCGCAAAGTCCACAACCTCCCTTGGTTCCGCAAGGAAGACAGGCCGCCGGTCCGCGGGCACCATGTGGCCCACGTCACCCTCCCCCACAGGGCCTCCCCCAACCCGATCTACCCAACCGACAGGTGGTGTCATACGTGCGCCTGCGCACCCCCCTTGCCCTGCTCGGGGCCGCCGTGCTCGTGCTCGCGGGACCGCCGTTGCTCTCCACGGGCAGCGACGCCGAGACCGGCACGCAGATCCCCGGCCTGCGCTTCATGGTCCCCAACACGCCCGGCGGCGGTTACGACATCACCGCCCGCACGGCCGCGAAGAACGCCGAGGACGCCGGACTCACGCACAACATCGAGGTGTTCAACCTGCCCGGCGCGGGTGGCACCGTGGGCCTGAGCCGGCTGGTGAGCGAGCACGGCAACGGCAAGCTCGCCATGTCCATGGGCCTCGGTGTGGTGGGCGCCGCCCGCTCCAACCACGCGCCCAAGACCCTCGCCGACACCACGCCGATCGCGCGGCTCACCGAGGAGCAGGACGTCGTCGTGGTCGGCAAGGACTCGCCGTACAAGACGATCGACGAACTGGTCACCGCCTGGAAGAAGGACCCGGGCAAGCTCCCCGTCGGCGGTGGTTCGTCACCGGGCGGGCCCGACCACCTCGCGCCGATGCTGATGGCGCAGGCCGCCGGGATCTCCCCCAGGTCGGTCAACTACATCCCCTTCGACGGCGGCGGCGAACTGCTCGCCTCGATCCTCGGCAACAAGGTCGGCTTCGGGGTCTCCGGCGTCGGCGAGTACCTGGACCAGATCAAGGCGGGCGAGCTGAGGGTGCTCGCGGTGACCGGCCCGGAACGGGTCGACGACCTGAAGGACGCGCCGACGCTTCTGGAGTCCGGCTACGACGTGGACTTCACCAACTGGCGCGGCATCGTCGCCCCGCCCGGCATCTCCGAAGCGGAGCGGGACAAGCTGACCCGCCTGGTCGAGGAGCTGCACGACTCCCCCGAATGGAAGAAGTCCATGGACCAGAACGGCTGGGACGACGCCTTCCTGACCGGTGAGAAGTTCGGCGCGTTCCTGGACGCCCAGGACAAGCGCGTGGTGTCGGTACTGAAGGAGCTGGGACTGTGACGACGCGGACCGGCCCTTCCCCGGACCCGACCCCTCCCCCGCCCCCTGCCCCGGCGTCCGCGCGGCGCTCATGGATGCGCGACCACTCCGAACTGGGCGTGTGCGTACTGCTACTGGCGCTCGGCGTGCTCGTCCTGACCGACGCGCTCACGATGGACGTCGACATCACCCAGCGCGGGCCGGTGGGCCCGAAGACGGTGCCGATCGTGGTCGGCGTCGGACTGCTGGTGATCGCCGCGCTGCTCGCCGTCGACGTGCTACGAGGCGGCCGGGGTGAGGCCGAGGGCGGCGAGGACGTCGACCTGTCCGAGCCGGCCGACTGGCGCACGGTGCTGCTGCTCTCCGGGATCTTCCTCGGCGCGGCCGTACTCATCGAGCCGGCCGGCTTCCCCGTCGCCGGGGCGCTGCTGTTCTGGGGTGCCGCCTTCGCCCTCGGCAGCCGCCGCGTGGACCGCGACCCGCTGATCGCCGCGGTGCTGTCCCTGTTCACCTACGTCGTCTTCGACAAGCTGCTCGGCGTGCCCCTGCCCGGCGGTCCGCTGATGGGAGTGCTCTGACATGAACGCCCTGAACTCCCTCATGGACGGCTTCGGGACGGCTCTGTCCCCGCTCAACCTCCTGTGGGCCGCCGTCGGCGTGCTGCTCGGCACGGCCATCGGCGTCCTGCCCGGCATCGGCCCCGCGATGGCGGTGGCGCTGCTGCTTCCGGTGACGTACGGGCTCGACCCGGTCGCCGCGTTCATCATGTTCGCGGGCATCTACTACGGTGCGATGTTCGGCGGTTCGACCACCTCCATCCTGCTCAACACCCCCGGCGAGAGCGCCGCCGTGGTCGCGGCCATGGAGGGCAACCCCATGGCCAAGGCGGGGCGCGGTGCCCAGGCGCTGGCTGCCGCCGCCATCGGCCACTTCGCGGGCGGCATGATCGGCACGATCCTGCTGGTGGCGCTGGCGCCGACGGTCGCCGACCTGGCGGTGGACATCGGTGCGCCGGACTACTTCGCCATCATGGTGCTGGCGTTCATCGCCGTGACGTCGGTGCTGGGTTCCTCGCGCGTCAGAGGTCTGGCCTCCCTGCTGATCGGCCTGACGATCGGCCTGGTGGGCCTGGACCAGATGACGGGACAGCAGCGGCTGACCTTCGGTTCTCTCCAGCTCGCGGACGGTGTCGACGTGGTGATCGTCGCGGTCGGCCTGTTCGCGATCGGCGAGGCGCTGTGGGTGGCGGCCCACCTGCGGCGCGGGGCGACCGAGCCGATCCCGGTGGGCCGCCCCTGGCTCGGCCGTAGTGATCTGAGGCGGACCTGGAAGTCCTGGCTGCGCGGTCCGTTCATCGGCTTCCCGTTCGGCGCGATCCCGGCGGGCGGCGCGGAGATCCCCACGTTCCTGTCGTACGTCACGGAGAAGCGCCTGTCCAAGAACAAGGACGAGTGGGGCAAGGGCGCCATCGAGGGCGTGGCCGGCCCGGAGTCGGCCGCGTCGGCCTCGGCTGCGGGCACGCTGGTGTCCATGCTGACCCTGGGCCTGCCCACGACGGCGGTCGCGGCGGTCATGCTGGCCGCCTTCCAGCAGTACGGCATCCAGCCCGGCCCGCTGCTCTTCGAGCGCGAACCCGAGCTGGTGTGGGGCCTGATCGCGTCCCTGTTCGTCGGCATGGTGCTGCTGCTCGCGCTCAACCTGCCGCTGGCACCGGTGTGGGCCAAGTTGCTGCGCATCCCGCGGCCGTACCTCTACGCCGGCATCATGTTCTTCGCTGCGGTCGGCGCCTACGCGGTCGGCGGCGAGGTCGTCGACCTGGTGACCCTCCTGATCATCGGTCTGATCGGCTTCGGCATGCGGCGTTACGGCCTGCCCATCCTGCCCGCCGTGATCGGCGTCATCCTCGGCCCGAACGCGGAACAACAGCTGCGCCGGGCCCTGCAGATCAGCGACGGCAGCGTGACGGGCCTGGTCGACACGCCGTTCGCGGTGACGGTGTACGCGGTGATCGTGCTGCTGCTGGCGTGGCCGCTGCTGAAGGGGCTGATCATGCGCGTGCGCCGGAGCCGGTCCGAGGCCTGACCCCGGCCCCGAGGGCTCCGGGACCGGCGCCGCGTCCGCGACCGGTCACCCGGTCGTCGTCCTCCCCTCCCCCCACGCCGGCACTGCTGGGGAAGGGCTGCCACTTCCGGGGCGGGCTGCCACTCGTCGGGGAGGCCCACCCGCGACGTGGGTGACGGGCGGAGTGGTGGCGGTGCGGGGCGACACCGGCCGGCCTCTTGTCGGAGGCGGGTGCCACAATCGGCCGCATGATCGAAAACCGTCTCAACTGGCAGCATTTCCTCAGTCGTTGGCAGGACGAATGGATCCCGGACGAGGGTGAGGCGGAGGACATGGCGGACGGCGGGGTGACCCTCGCCGAGCTGACGCTCGCCGCCCCACCCGCGACGGAGGCGGAGGTCGCGGCGGCCGAGGAACGCCTGGGTATCCGGCTCCCTCCGTCCTACCGGGAGTTCCTCAAGGCCAGCAACGGCTGGCGGACGGCCGGCACGGCGTCCATCTACCAGTTGGGCGCGGTCCAGGAGATCGACTGGTTCGGGGATCCGTACGCCATGACGCCCCTCTACCGGCGGACGCTCACCGACCGCTCGACCGAGCAGGAGGTGCTGCTGGCCGGCATGTGGGAGCGCGCCCTGCGGCTGGAGACCGACTCGGACATGTCGCACGCCCTGCTGGACCCGGGCGACACCGACGAGGACGGCGAGTGGGCGCTGTACGTGTACAAGGGGTGGAGCGGTGAACCGCCGGACAGGTACCCGTCGTTCAGCGCCTACCTGGAGGAGTCGTACCGGGACTTCCACGCGGGCCGGGCAGGCATTCCCGCCTTCGTGAACGACAGCACGCGTGCCCTGGACGCGGATGTCGAGCGCGCACGGCAGGAAGCCCTGGCGGGGCGTTGGGAGACCGCCCGGGAGCTGCTGACCGAGACGTCGCGCTACGGACGGCCGGGTGCCTCGGGGATGCTGCGGCAGCTCGAGTTGCTGTCGCGGCACGGCGGGTCCTACGGCTTCGGTACCCTCGTGGCCGATCCGCGCTACACGGACGAACTGGTGCCGGTCATGGCCGTCACACACGTACGGGAGCGGCACCACAGTCCCCTCGGCTCCCGGTTCGTGCTGGGCGCCGAGACCGACGAGGCCGTGACAGCGGCCGCCGAGGCGATCCTCGCCCGGGTGCGCGAAGGCTCCCACCACTACGCGCCGGACGGCGCCTTCGGAGCCGCGGTGGCCGAGGCACGAGAGGCGGCGCGGTGGGGCGACACGGACACGGCGTGGCGGACGATACGCGCCGCGCTGCCGTCGTGGTCGCCGCCGGGGCCGGATCTGCTGGCGCCGCTCGGTCTGCTGGGGGATTCCGTGCTGGGGCCGATGGTGACGCCGGAACGCGGCCGGGAGCTGCTGTCCACGCCCCGGGCCGGCCGGTCGGGCGCGCGGCCCGGCCCGGTGCCGGACCTGGACCCGCCGGGAATGTGCTGGCTGGCGGACTCCCCCCGGTGGAACGCACCGCACGACTCGTACCGGTGCCTGTGGGTGGAGGGCGTGGAGCCCGGGACGCTGCCCGTCCTGGTCGGGGAGGAAGAGGGCGGGGGTCTGACCGTTCCACCCGGCCGTCCGCACTGGTCGGAACTGTACGGCCCCCGGCAGCGGAACGAGGACGCCCCGTGGGAGGACCGGGCCGTCGTGTCGGTGGGCCGGACGGGCTCGGGATGGGCGTTCGGCTTCGACGCGGCCCCGAGGACGAAGGTGGCCGGGAGCTTCTTCGTCTCCCCTGCTGCCGCCGCCTCGCGCGACGGACGCTCGGTGGTGCTGTGGGTGCGCAGGGCCCGGCGCGGCGGCGGCCTGCGGGAGTTCCACCTGTCGGTCGCCCGACGGGGCGAGGAGCTGTACACGTACACGTTGCGCGGCACCGAGGTCGAACACTCGGGCCCTGTTCCGGGGACGCTCGATCCGGAACGGGTCCTCGACGGCGTCCCCGAGAACGACCACGAGCGGTGCCTGCTGGCTGCCGTGCAGAACGAGTTCGCCCTCTCCCTGCCCCGGCTCGCTCTGGTCGAGGGCCTGCTGCCGCGGCTGACCACCCGCTCCTGGAACCGCGCGCCACGCGAGGGTGAGGGGCGTGGAACTGCTGTCTCTGAGTGCGTATGAGTGTGTTCTGGCGTGTGTGAGTGAGTGCGGAGTGGGGTGTGGTCCGTGGGATGCGCTTTGTTGCGTCCGGGGGAAGGAACGGGAGTCCGTGTGTCGAATGGGTGGCCTTTGACGGGTGTGTTCGTTGGGTGGGGTGAGAGGGTTTTCGGGGGGTGTGGGGGTGGGTGGTCTGCGGGAGCTTGCGGCGCCGTTCGTCGCGCTGGGCCCGTCGGGGGTGGCGGTCCGGACCCGGCTGGGGCAGCTCACCGCTGCTGATGTGGAGGTGCTGCGGCGGGTGGGCGCGTATCTGGGCGCCCTGGCCTCCGGTGATCTGAAAGCGCGCTGCCGTGACGGACTCGGTCATGATGCCGGGGCGTGGGCGGTGCGCAAGCGGGAACTGACACCGCAGTCGTCGGCCCGGTGGGCGGGTGCGATCACGAAAGCCACGCACGATCAGTGGGCGCTGGCCCGCCGTTGTCAGCGTGCCCATCTGCAGTCTCTGGAGGCGGGTGCGCGGATGGTGCGGCATCGGTTGTCGCTGCCGGTCGGGGAGAAGGGGTCGAAGAAGGCTCCTGGTGGATACCGCAGTCGGCGGGAATGGCATGCCAAGGCCCGCCGCCTGCATGTGCTGGAGGACCGACTGAAGCGCGAGCGTGCGGACTGGGCGGCCGGAACCGTGCACGTGGTGCGGGGCGGCAAGCACCTGGCCCGCACCCGGCATCACCTGCCCGCCGCGCAACTGTCCGAATCCCAGTGGCGTGAACGCTGGGAGGCGGCACGGTGGTTCCTGCAGGCGGGCGGGGAGAGCGGGAAACGGTTCGGGAACGAGACCCTGCGCATCAGCCCGGACGGTGAGGTCAGCGTCAAGCTGCCGGCCCCGCTCAAGGAGTGGGCCAATGCCCCGCACGGCCGGTACGTCCTCACCGGCCGGGTGGCATTCGCGCACCGCGGGCAAAAATGGGCCAACCGTGTCGCGGGCGAACCGGGCCGTCGCCTACCGCATCCACCACGACGTCACACGCGGCCGCCGGTATCTGACGGCTCCCGGAGTGCAGACCTTCCGCCCCCTGCCTGGAGGCCGCGAGGAAGCGCTCTCTCACGGTGCGGGAGAAGCGCTGTACCCGGGCGCTCTCCTGCGGATCGTCGAACGCGTCGAAGGTCTCGCCACCGCCCGACGGATCGCGTGGCGCCACGAGGAGGAGGGGCAACGAATCGGACTCACCTGTCAGGCCCGACCAGGGCCTCACACGCGCGCAAGACGTGCTGCCACGTCCGCGACCACTTCTGCCTCCCGAGCCACGAGGTAGAAGTGATCTCCGGGGAACGGGCGCAGCTCGAAGGAGCCGGGGGCGGCGAGGCCGGACCAGGCGAGGGCCCCGTCGACGACGCAAGTCGGATCGTCCTGGCCGGTGTACGCGGTGATCGGCGCCTTGACCGGAGTCGGGTTCGCGGGGCGGTAGCCCCCGATCAGCCGGTAGTCCGATCGGAGGGCGGGCAGCAGCAGGTCCCGCAGCTCCGGGATGTCATAGGCCTCCGAGTGCAGGTCTCCGAGGCTTCGGACATGGCTGATCAGATTGTCGTCGTCGACCTCGTGCGGGGCATCGTGGCTGGGCCACTGAGGGGCTTCGTGCGCGGAGACCATCAGGTGCTCGGGGACGATGCCTCGGGCTTCCAGCCGCACGGCCACCTCGTAGGCGACGCAGGCGCCCATGCTGTGCCCGAAGAGTGCCAGCGGTCGGTCGAGCCAGGGCCGTAGCGCGGTCTCGATCGTGTCGGCCAGGGTGGCCATGTCCTCGATGCAGGCCTCCGCGAGCCGGTCCTGGCGGCCGGGGTACCGCACGGCCAGCACCTCGACGTCCGAGGGCAGCAGCGCGGGCCAGCCGTGGAACAGCTGTGCCGTGCCGCCGGCGTGCGGAAAGCACAGCAGTCGGATCCTGGGGTCCGACACACGCCGGTGAACACGCAACCACTTCGTCGCGTCGGTCACGGTCATCGCCGACGGAACCCGCATGCCACGTATGCGGTCTGCCCGGTGTGGCACAGGCGATCAGTGAGGCCGAGTGCGCGGCGGTCGCCTTCTCGCGTGAGTTCCGCGAAATACAGGCATGTTTGGGGCACTGACATCTGACCTGTCTCCATCAGGGTCGTCTTCCTTCGTGGCGTCTTCTCTCGGCCATGCCTTCCATGGCCTCGCCGACACCGTCGACACGAAGCCGAGGACTCCGCCGGGCGAGCCCGGCCGGCATCACACCGTGGGCCGGCCGGCAGACTCAGCGCGCGGTGGTGCCGGCCGACCCGGCGCTACGGGCCTTACCGGCGGGCTTACTCCGCCCACCGGACTGCCCCGGGACCACAGGGCCGGCCTCCGGGGCACCGGCGTCGTGCCCGGCTCCTCGTGGCGCGTGGACTGCGCGCATTTCGGCGCTCGCCTCGGCGGCGATGTCTTGGATTCCCTCGCCGGCTTCGTGGACGGCCTTCTGGACTTCGAGCCCCACGCCCACTGACGCTTTGACGATCCCTCGCACCAAGGGCTTGCCCACCCTCTTCACCAGGGACGCGGCGACCAGACCGATCAGGAAAGGAGGAACTACAGGCGGCATGGCACAACATCCTTCTCTTCTGCCGAGGAGACGACGACTGACAACACAGTGGTGATGTGGACGACGAAGCCTGAGGTGATCGGGCGAAGATTCGGCGAAATGGACGAACTCCGCATCAGCGGACCCACACCCACTCATCGCAAGAGAATATCCGACGTCGACCAAACTGCTACGAATCCCCCGTTTCCTTCACCCATTCGAGTGGAACCGGTTTCACAAACCCATCTACGAGTCATGTCCGAGCGGCGACTTCCGTAGAGGTGACGCAGCGTCATCGACGACGCCATGGAACAGACGTCGGGCGACGTCGCTCGGACGGGGGAAATCGTCCGCCGCGACCAGGCCCGGCCCCGCAAAGCCCGGACGCCGCCGTCGATCACGGTGACACGATGAGCGCCATGCACCGCCGCACCGCGTCGTCTCCCATGGCCCGGTCGGTCGTGGCCACGGTCGTCATGTCAGCCCTGCTGGCCGGTTGCCGCGGCGAGGCGTCATCGACGCGCACGCCTGTGGTCGTGGGCGGCACCGTCACGATCGCCACCGCCTCCGAGACCCCGAGCTTCGATCCGTACTCGCAGTTCGGCCTCTCACTGGCTCCCTATGCCTACGACTCACTGGTCGACGTGGCGCCGGACGGACGTGTGGTGTCCGGCCTGGCCAAGAGATGGCGGGCCGAGGCCACTTCGGCGAGTTTCGTCCTGCGCAAGGGGGTGACGTGCTCCGACGGTACGGCTCTCACGGCATCCGGGGTGGCCCGGTCGCTGCGCTACGCCGGCGACCCTCGCAACCGGCTCGTCGGCGCCCGGACCGCCCTGCCCGGTGTGCCGTTCACGGTGTCGGCCGACGACGCGACGCGGACGGTGTCGGTGCGGACGGCATCGCCGTACAGCTTCATCGCGCGGACGATCGGTCTCCTGCCCGTCGTCTGCCCCGCCGGGCTGGCGGATCCCGGCGCGCTGGACACGAGGTCGCAGGGCACCGGCCCGTATGTGCTGAGTGACTACGCCTCCGGGGGTCCGTATGTCTTCACACGGCGCGACGGTTACGCCTGGGGGCCGGGCGGAGCGGACAACGCGGCTCCGGGGCAGCCTGAACGGATCGTGGTGAGGGTGGTGCCGCAGGAGTCCACGGTGGCGAACCTGCTCCTCACGGGCGGACTGAACATCGCCATGGTGACCGGTCCGGACCGCGCGCGGCTGACCGGCCACGGCCTGGCCACCGCCCAGGTGCCGACCGTGGTGGGACTGACGTTCTTCAACGAGCGCTCCGACCGGCCCCTGAGCGATCCCGCGCTGCGCCGGGCGCTGGTGGCGGCCCTGGACCGCAAGGGCCTCGCCAATGTGGCGATCGGTGGCGACGGTACGCCCGCGCGCCATCTCACCGCCTCGGACTCGCTCTGCCACTCCGACGTGGCCACGGGAAGCCTGCCCTCGCACAGCGCCGTGCGGGCCCTGCGCGCGGCGGGCTGGACGAAGGACGCGCAAGGCAGGCTGGTCAAGCGGGGCCGGCCGCTGAGTCTGCGGCTGCTCAGCAGCGCCGACTTCGGCTCCACCCTTCCGTCGGTCGCCGAACTGATGGCCGTGACGTGGCAGGCGCTGGGCGTGGACGTCGACCTCATCAGCGAGAGCGGCAACGCGGTGGTCCACGCCATGTACGCGAGCGGCGACTTCGACGTCGTGGTCGGCAGCTCGCCGGGGCCGCGGCTGCCCGCGCAGCTCGTCCCGTACTTCTCCGGCCCGCCGTCGTCGGGAGAACTGAACTTCGCGCACGTCACCAACCCCGCGTACGACCGCTTCGTCGCCCGAGCCCTGCGTTCGCCCGACGCGTCCGGCTGTGCGGACTGGAACAGGGCCGCGGCGGCGCTTCTCCACTCGGCCGACGTGCTGCCCGTCGCCGACGGCACTAGCACGGTGTACGGCTACCGGACGACCTTCACCCTCGCACCCGGCGGCCGGATCGTACCGACCAGCATCCGCCTGCACAGATAGCCGTGGCGGACGCGCCGTCCGGACACCCGCCAGTCGAGGAGACTCCCATGACGACCGTGGCCGCACGGATCGGTGCCCCACCCCGGCGCCACCCGTGGGTGGTGTTCTGCTGTCGGCGCGCGGCACGGCTGGTCATCTCGCTCTTCTTGGTCGTCACGGCTTCCTTCGCGATGATCCGGCTGATCCCCGGGGACCCGGTCCGGGCCGCGCTGGGCGTGGACGCCCCGCCGGACCTGGTGGCGGCGAAGCGGCACGAACTCGGTCTGGACCGCAGCCTGCCGCAGCAGTACTGGGAGTACCTCCCGCGGCTTGCCCGCGGCGACCTCGGGGTCTCGCTGGTGTCCGGCGAGCCGGTGGCAGACCTGGTCGGGGCACGCCTGCCGGCCACCCTGCTGCTCGCCGTCCTGGCCTTCGCCTGCGTACTCGTCGTCGCTCTACCAGGGGGAATGCTCGCCGCTGTGTGGACACTCGGAGGTCGACGGCCACGGACGGAACTGGCCTTCACCGCCACCACCTCGGTCCTGGCGGGCGTGCCGGACTTCGTCCTCGCCACGGGTCTCACCGCGGGACTGTCGGTCGCCCTGCCCCTCTTTCCCGTCGCCGGCGACCTCGGTCCACGGTCCTACGTGCTGCCCGTCCTCGCGCTGGGGCTCGCTCCGACCGCGGTCCTGCTGCGGATCGTGCGGGTGGAGACGCTCAGGGTCCTCGCCGCGGACTATGTCCGTACCGCCCGCGCGAAGCGGCTGTCCGCCGTCCGGCTCCACCTGTGCCATGTGGCACCGAACGCGCTGACCGCCTCGCTGACCTACACCGGGAATCTGCTGCCGGCCCTGATCGCGGGGACCGTGCTGGTCGAGAAGGTGTTCGCCTGGCCGGGCATCGGTTCGGTGATGGCGCAGTCCGTGGCCGCGCAGGACCACGCGGTCGTCGAGGCGTCGGTCCTGGTGCTCGGCTCGTCGGTCCTCGTGGTGAACTTCCTGGTCGATCTGGCCCTCGCGCTGCTCGACCCCCGATCGGTCATCCGGAAGACGTGATCCGCTGATGCTGTCGTCCTCATCCTCCTCTTCCCCGTCCTCGCCCTCCGCCGACCGCGGCCGGTCTCGCGCGTTCCGGTCGGGCTGGGCCACGCCCATGGGGGTGATCACCCTGGTGATGCTCGCCTCGCTCGCCGTCCTGGCCGTCGCCGGGGCGGTGCTGTGGGGGCAGCAGGCCGACCGGCCGGACCCGTCGGCGGTGCTGCGCGGGCCCACCGCGGATCATCTGCTCGGGACGGACCATCTCGGGCGCGACCAGCTCGCCCGGCTGCTCTCGGCGACCTGGCCCTCCCTACTGCCGGCCGTCACGGCCACGTTTCTCGGGGCGGCCGCCGGCATCACGCTCGGCGCCCTCACGGCCGTGGTGGGCGGGCGCGCCGCCCGCCTGCTGGGAGCCCTGATCAACCTCCTGCTGGCCTTTCCCGCGATCCTCGTCGCGATGTTCCTCGCGGCCCTCTTCGGGGCGGGCACGGGCGGTGCGGTGGCCGCACTGGCCGTGGCCTCCGCCCCGGGCTTCGCTCGGATCACGCAGACCCTCGCCGCCCAGGTGGCCGGGACCGACTTCATGGCCGCGGCGCGAGTACTCGGCCTGCGCCGTCCCCGGCTCCTGCTGCGCCATGTCCTGCCCCACATCGCCGAGCCGCTGTTGCTCAACACCACGGTCGCCGCCGGCTCGGCGCTCGTGGCGCTGTCGGGACTGAGCTTCCTCGGGCTGGGAGTGCAGCCGCCGTCGTACGACTGGGGACTCCTGCTGAACCAGGGGCTGAACCGCATCTACACCGAACCGCTGCCCGCTGTGGCGCCCGGCATCGCCATCGTCCACGCCGCCGTCGCGTTCCAGCTGCTCGGCGAGATGCTGGCCGGGGCCGCCGCACGGCGAGCCCGCCCGCAGCCGGCGGAGGAGCCCGTGGCACAGCCGGCGCACACCGACCGCCCGGCATCCCTGGACCACGTGCTGGAGGTGCGCGATCTGCGGGTCGTCCTCCTCGCCGCGGACGGGGTGGTCCGGCCCGTCCGCGGTGTCACCCTCACCCTGCGGCGGGGCGAGATGGTCGGCCTGGTCGGTGAGTCCGGCTCCGGCAAGTCACTGACAGCGCTCGCCATCGCCGACCTGCTGCCGGACGGCGCCCGCGCGACCTGGGGCACCCACCGGTTCCTCGGCGCGGACGTCGCGTCGTTGACCCGCGAGGAGCGGCGCGGGCAGCTGGCGACGGGAATGGCGTTGGTCTTCCAGAACCCTGCCTCGGCCTTCAACCCGTCCCTGCGCATCGGAACGCAGATGACGGAGGCCGTGCGCACCCACCTCGGTACCCGTCGTGCCGAGGCCGTCGACCAGGCGCTGACCCAGCTCCACCGAGTCGCACTGCCCGCCGGCCGCCGGTTGCTCCGGTCCCGTCCCTTCCAGCTCTCCGGCGGTCAGCGCCAGCGAGTGGCGATCGCCGCGGCTTCGATGACGCGCCCGGACCTCATCATCGCGGACGAACCAACGACGGCCTTGGACGTGACCGTACAGCGGCAGATCATGGACCTGCTTCACCAGGTCCGGCACGACGACGCCACTGCGATCCTCTTCATCAGCCACGACGTCGCCCTGGTGGCCGATGCCTGTGACCGGGTCCTGGTCATGTACGGCGGGACGATCGTGGAGAATCTTCCCGCCCGTGACCTCGCGACCGGCGCACGGCATCCGTACACGCGGATGCTCGTCTCCTCCGTCCCGGACCTGGCCGCGGAGCGTGACCGTCCCCTGCGCGCCATCGAAGGAGGGCCGCCCGATCCGTACGATGCGGCCCCGGGCTGCCCGTTCCGTGACCGTTGCCCCCATCGGCTGGACCGGTGCGCGGTGGAGAGCCCGGTGCTGTCCCCGCTCGCTCCGGGGCACGAGGTCGCCTGCTGGCAACCGCTGCCCGCGGCACCGTCCGGTGAGCGGCATGGGACCGAGGAGGCGCAGAAGTGAGCACGGGGTCGGGGCTGGCGCTGTACGACGTCACCGTTCGCCATCACGGACCGCTCGGACCGATCACGGCTGTGGACCGCGTGTCGCTGGACGTTCCCCGGGGCACGACGGTCGGTCTGGTGGGCGAGTCCGGGTCGGGGAAGTCCACGCTGGCACGAGCGGTCGTCGGGCTGGATCCCCCGTGCGCCGGACGGATCACCGTCGGAGAGCGGGAGTACGGTGGGCGCCGGACGGCCGACCGGCGCCGGCTGGGACGACAGGTCCAACTCGTGTTCCAGGACCCGGACACGGCGTTGGATCCGCGTATGACGGTCCGGCAGTCGATCGCCGAGGCGGCCGGGGCGTTCGTCCGGATGGACCGCCGCGGGCGTGAACAGCGCGTCGGCGAACTGCTGGAACTGGTCGGTCTCGACGCCGACTGCGCCGGCCGGCTGCCGCGGCAGCTCTCGGGCGGCCAGCGTCAACGCGTGGCCGTCGCCCGCGCGCTCGCCGTCGATCCGGCGGTGCTCATCGCCGACGAGATCACCTCGGCGCTCGACATGTCGGTCCGGGCGGCGATGCTCATCATGCTCCGGGATCTGCAGCGGCGCATGGGGTTCGCCATGCTGTTCATCAGCCATGACCTCGCCGCCGTCCGCCATGTGTCGGACGCCGTCGCAGTGATGTACCTCGGCCGGATCGTCGAGACCGCCGCGACCGAGAGCCTGCTGAGCGGCCCACGGCATCCCTACACCCGAGCGCTGCTGTCCGCCGTGCCGAGTCTGCACGCCGGCGGACGCCCGGCCGGGGGACCCCTTCTCGCCGGTGAGGCGCCCGACCCCGCGTCGCCGCCTGCCGGATGCCGCTTCCATCCGCGCTGCCCCGTCGGGCCGGACCGGCATCCCGGACGGGACGTCTGCGCCGCACGGGACCCGCAGCGGGACGCGGCCCGTCAGCCGCATCGCACCGCCTGTCACTTCCCGTACAGCGCTGACGACCGTCTGCCCCAGCCCCGTCGCGTTCCGCCGGACGTGAACGGGTGACCGGGCCCCGCGAGCCTCCGAGGAACGACCGCGACGACGGCCCGGGAAGGAGACTCGTGCGGCAGTTGACGTACCCGGTCGCGGCACCGGCCTCGTGCGGCCGGAGGCGGTCTACCGGCGTCCGGGTGCCGACGCCGAGCGTCGTGCGGCCGGAGGCGGTCTACCGGCGTCCGGGTGCCGACGCCGAGCCGAGCTTGGAATTCAGCGCCGACAAGAAGACCGGAAGCTTCGCCACCGCGGATTCGGGAACCGGGGTGACCTGGACCGTGTCGCGCACCACGTCCCTCACCACGAGCTTGTAGGTGCCGTCGTCCCGGACGAGTTCGGCGGCGTAGAGCAGTGTTTCCACCAGAGGCCCTTCGGTTGTGTCGTGCGAGTCGTGCGACGAGGTCAGGCGTCGTTCAGCCAGGCGTTCCATGCCATGGCGGCCGGCTCGTCGTCCGCGTCCTCGGCGAACAGGTGGTGGCCCAGCCAGATCGGCCAGTTCCAGGTACTGCCGTTGAAGAACCGGTACAGCGCGTCCGGTCCCCGCAGGCCGACGAAGTCGGGGTCCAGCCAGTCCACTACCACCTCCGTCGGACCGCCGTCCGAACCCGGGAGATCGAGCGACAGCCGGTCACCGACGGCCGAGTCGTCGTCGAGGCCGAGGCGTCGGCGCAGCGCGGCGAAGTCGGCGGGGTCGTCGGTGCGCTCGGCACGGGAGGCCCTGACGTAGGCGGCGGGGCGGCCTGCGAAGTGGCTCAGGTACTCGGCGAGGGAGTGCTGGTAGAAGTCGACGTACTTCTCGGCGGCGTCCGTCTTGGTGTCCCACTCCCAGGTGTCGTCGACGACCCCCGTGTGCACCCAGTGGATCCCCATCCGCAGGTGGCTCGTCCCGTCGTCGGCGGGCTCGACGAGGTAGGTGAGCGTATTGGAGAATCCGCCGTCCTGCGCCGCCCGGACCGCGAAGTGGCTCGGCGGCTCCCACGCCACGACAGTGCTGTCGCCGCGTGTCACCTTTCCGCCGACGCCCGGCTCGACCTCCATGGGATACAGCCAGCCGAGGTTTCCGGTGCCGGTGGCGACCGCGTCCCAGACCCGTTCGGGTGTGGCGGGCAGGTCCTGTTCCCGGCGGACCTCGAACTCTCGCGCCATGGTCACTTCTCCTTCGTCGTCGTTACGGTCACATGGGTCAGTAGGTGAGCGGGAGCGCGGTGAGCCGCCGCTGCAACGGGTTGGGCCGCCAGTCGAGGACCGCGCCGTCGGCCAGCCGCAGGTGCGGCAGCCGACGGACCAGCGTGCCGAAGGCCACCTCTGCCTGGAGCTTGGCCAGCGGACCGCCGAGGCAGAAGTGGGGGCCGTTGCCGAAGCTGAGGGGCCGGCTGCCGGAGCGCGTCAGATCGAGGCGGTCGGGATCCCGGAACGTCTCGGGGTCCCGGTTGGTCGCGGCGAGGAACAGGTAGACCAGCTCACCCTCGCGCAGCGTCCGCCCGCCGATCTCGATGTCCTCGGCGACGACCCGGACGATCGCCTGGGTCGGCGTGTCGTAGCGGGCGAGTTCCTCGACGGCGGCGCGGGCCAGCGCCGGGTCGGCGCGCAGCCGGGCCAGTTGGTCGGGGTGGCGCAGCAGGGCGAGCATGCCGTTGCCGACCAGGTGGGTCGTGGTCTCGTCGCCGGCGGTGATCAGGACGAAGCAGGTGGACAGCAGTTCGGAGTCGGTGAGCCGGTCGTCCTGGGCCTGGGTGGCGACGAGGGCGCTGATGAGGTCGTCACCGGGGTCGGCCCGGCGGCGGCGGACGAGCCGGGAGAGGTACTCCTCGTACTGTTCGATCGCCGCCTCGGACTTGTCGATGTCCTCGCTCAGCCGGCCGAAGCGGTGGAACCAGGCCCTGACCTGCGGGAGGTCTTCGGGCGGGATGCCGAAGAGCTCGCAGACGACCGACATCGGCAGCGGAGAGGCGACCGCCTCGATCAGATCCATGGCCGGCCCGGCCGCGACCGCCTCGTCGACGAGCCGGTCGACGATTTTCTGGACGCGGTCGCGCAGGGCCTCGACACGCCGGGCGGTGAAGGCCCGGTTGGCCAGCTTGCGCAGCCGGGCGTGGTCCGGCGGGTCGGTGTTGCTCATCACCCGGCCGAGCCGGTCGGTGAGCCGGCTGAAAGCCTTCAGGTCGCCGCCGAGGGCGCTGTAGGCGCGGGTCATCCTGTCCCGGTCGTTGGAGAGCCGCAGGTCGCCCAGTGCGGCCTCGACGTCGGCGTACCGGGTGAGGTACCAGATGCCCTGGGCGCTGCGGTGGACCGGGTCCGCGCGCCGCATGCGGGCGTAGAACGGGTACGGGTCCCGGCGGGCCTCGGCCGTGAGCAGGGCCGCGGCGAGGTCGTCGGACCGGGCGGGGCCCGCGCTGTCGCGGGCCCCGTCGGTGGTTTCGGTCAGGTTCACTGCGTACCGCGCTACCGCTGGGTGTTCATGGCGTCGGCGAGGCTCTTGGGCCGCATGTCGGTCCAGGACCGCTCGACGTACTCCAGGCAGGCGGCGTGGGTGTCGGGGCCGTGGGCGACGGTCCAGCCGGCGGGGACGTCGGCGAACTGCGGCCAGAGCGAGTGCTGGTTCTCGTCGTTGACGAGCACGAGGAAGGTGCCGTCCTGGTCCTCGAACGGGTTGGTCATGGGTCAGTCCTCCTGGAGGGAAAGGGTGGTGTCACCGGTGGCCTCGGCCAGGCGGGCGGCCAGGATCGGTCCGATCTGGGCCAGTGAGCCGGCTTCGGTCATCTTGTTGTGCCGGGTGGTGATCTCGTGCGATTCGATCCGGCCCGTGAGGTACGGGCGCCAGGTCGCGGGCCCGGCGTCGTCCCCGCCGCGGTCGACGGTCGAGTTGAACAGCAGCAGGTCGCCGTCGAACTCGGCGGGGACGAAGTCGACCGCCAGCTTCGCGTTGTTGATCATGATGTGGACGATGACCTCGATCTGCCGCTCCGTCAGGCCCTGCAGCGCGCTGCCCCTCCGGTTCAGGACCTCGGCGACCTCGCCGTAGGTCAGCTCCCGGTCGCCCAGCTCGTCCGGGTCGACGTCGAGCACACCGACGAGCACGTCCCGCTCGGTGGGCACGGGCATCTCCTCGAACCGCACGTCCTTCACCGGGTAGGCGTCGAGGATGGCCAGCAGCGCGGTCCGCTCGCCGCGCGCCTGCAGCTCGCAGGCGAGCGCGTGGGCGATCAGCCCGCCGGCGGACCAGCCGAGCAGCAGGTACGGGCCCTGAGGCTGGATCTTGCGGATCTGGTCGGCGTAGTCCGCCGCCATCTGCTCGAAGGACGTCGGCAGGGGTTCGGGACGGCCGAGGCCGCGCGCCTGGATCGCGTAGACCGGGTGCTGGGGACCGATGTGGTTCAGCAGTCCGCTGTACGACCAGCTGATGCCGCCGCCGGGGTGGACGCAGAACAGCGGCGTGCCGGTCCCGGTCGACCGCAGCGGCAGCACCACGTCCAACGCGTCGTCGGGGTCGTCCATGACCAGGCGCTCGCTGAGACCGGCCACGGTCGGCGCCTCGAAGAGCATGCGCAGGCCCAGCTCCAGGCCGAGCGTCTCGCGGACGCGGGATGCCAGGCGGGCGGCCAGCAGCGAGTGCCCGCCCAGATCGAAGAAGTTGTCGTCGATGCGCACCTGTTCCCGGCCGAGTACCTCGGCGAAGAGGTCGCACAGCAACTGCTCCCGCGGCGTCCGGGGACCGCGTCCGGCGCCCGTCGCCCCGTACTCGGGGGCGGGCAGGGCGGCCCGGTCCAGCTTGCCGTTGGCGGTCAGCGGCAGCGTGTCCAGGACGACGAACGCCGACGGCACCATGTAGTCGGGCAGTTCGCGGCGCAGTCGCCCGGAGAGCTCGCCCGCCTCGGGCGCGCCCTCGGGGGTGGATACCAGGTAGGCGACGAGCCGCTTGTCGCCGGGCCGGTCCTCGCGGGCGACGACGGCCGCCTGCGCGACACCCGGGGCGTCCGCGAGGATCGCCTCGATCTCGCCGGGCTCGATGCGCAGGCCGCGGAGCTTGACCTGGTGGTCGGTCCGTCCGGCGAACTCCAGTGTCCCCCCGGCCGCCCACCGTGCCAGGTCGCCGGTGCGGTACATCCGGCTTCCGGGCGGCCCGTACGGGTCGGCCGTGAAGCGCTCCGCCGTCAGGCCGGGCCGACCGAAGTAGCCCCGGGCCACGCCCGTCCCCGCGAGGTACAGCTCGCCGACCAGCCCCGTGGGCGCCGGCCGCAGGTGGTCGTCGAGCACGTAGGCGCGCATGTTCGCCATCGGCCGGCCGATCGGCACGGTCGCGGCGTGCTCGGGGAGGTGGCGCACCGGGTGCCGGGTGGCCAGGGTCGTCGCCTCGGTGGGTCCGTAGCCGTTGACCACCTCGGTGCCCGGGCAGACTTCCAGCACCCGGGCGACGGCGGCCGGGGAGACCACGTCACCGCCGGTCCACACCTCTCGGACCCCTGCGAGCAGGCTTGGGCGCTCCTCCGCGACCAGGCGGAACAGGCCTGCCGTCAGCCACAGTCCGGTCACCCCGTGCGTGCTGATGGTGTGCTGCAGCAGGTCCAGGTCGAGCCGCTCGGGCGGTGCGACCACGATCCTGCCACCGCCCAGCAGCGGCACCCACAGCTCGTAGGTCGAGAGGTCGAAGGCGGTCGGGGAGTGCATCAGCACCCGCTCGTGGCCGCCGCCGTGCCATTCGGGGCTGAGCGCCAGGCCCACGACGTCCCGGTGGGTGACGGCCACGCCCTTCGGCCGCCCGGTCGAGCCGGAGGTGTACATCACGTACGCCACCTGCCGCTGAGCGCAGTGCACTGGAACGTCGGACGCATCGGGCTCGTCCTCGGTCAACGCGGTCAGCGCGTCCTCGGTGAGCACCAGCGCGACCCCGGCCTCCTGGAGGATCAGATCGATCCGGGTCTGCGGGAAGCGCGAGTCGAGGGGCACATAGGCGCCACCCGCCTTGGTGATCGCCAGGAGCGCCACGACCAGGTCCGCCGAGCGGTCCAGCAGCACCGCGACCGGTGTCTCCGGTCGTACGCCCTGGCGGATCAGTGCCCGCGCGAGACGGTTGGACCGCTGGTCGAGTTCCCGGTAGGTCAGCTCGGTGGCGTTCGCCACCACGGCCACCGCGTCCGGGGTGGCGCGCACCTGACGGGCGAACAGCTCCGGCAGCGCGGCCTCGGGCAGCTCGGCCGCGGCGCCGGTGGACGCGGAGAGCAGCCGTGCGTGTTCCGTGTCCGACAGGATGTCGATCCGGCTGATCGGCCGGCCGGGGTCGTCGGCCGCCGCCCGCAGCAGCCGTGCCCAGCGGGCGAACAGCAGCTCCACGGTGTCCGGGTCGAACAGGTCGGTGGCGTACTCCACCGCGCCGACCAGGCCGTCGGGGCCGCCGTCCGCACGGAACCGCTCGGCCAGGCTGAACGTCAGGTCGACCCGCGAGGTCCCGGTCGACGCCTCCAGGTGGCCGGTCGACAGGCCCGGCAGCGCGAACTCTCCCACCGGCGCGTTCTGCAGGGCCAGCATGACCTGGAACAGCGGGTGGTGCGACAGCGAGCGGGCCGGGTTGACCACCTCGACCAGGTACTCGAACGGCACGTCCTGGTGGTCGTACGCGGCGAGCGCCTTCTGCCGCACCTGGTCGAGCAGTTCGGCGAAGCCGGGATCGCCGCTCGTGTCGGTGCGCAGTACCAGGGTGTTGACGAAGAAGCCGACGAGCTCGTCCAGCGCCTGGTCGGTACGGCCGGCGATCGGGCTGCCGACCGGGATGTCGGTGCCGGCGCCGAGCCGCGTGAGCAGCGCGGCCAGACCGGCCTGGAGCACCATGAACATGCTGGCGCCGCGTGCGGCGGCCAGGTCCCGCAGTGCCTGGTGCAGTTCGGGGTCCAGCTGGACCACGACCCGGCTGCCGAGCTGGGAGGCCACCGGCGGCCGGGGCCGGTCGGCGGGCAACTGCACCTGCTGCGGAATTCCCGCCAGCTCACCCTTCCAGTAGGCCAGTTGCCGGGCGAAGAGGCTGTCCGGGTCGGCGGTGTCGCCGAGCAGGTCGCGTTGCCAGCAGGTGTAGTCGGCGTACTGCACCCGCAGCTGGGACCACTGCGGGTCCTCGCCCCGGCAGCGCGCCGTGTAGGCGGCCGCGAGGTCGGCGGAGAGCGGCCCCATGGACCAGCCGTCGGCGGCGATGTGGTGCACGACGACCAGCAGTACGTGCCGGTCGGGCGCGAGCGCGTACAGCTCGGCCCTCACCGGCGGCTGAGCCGCCAGGTCGAAGCCCCGCCGTGCGGTCCGAGCCAGCCGCTCGGCCAGCCGGCCCTCGTCGAGCTCGACCACCGGCAGCTCCGGATACGCCTCCTCAGCGGTCAGTACGACCTGGTACGGCACACCGTCGATCTCGCGGAAGACCGTCCGCAGGCTCTCGTGCCGGGCGATCACGTCCGCGAGCGCGGCGTGCAGGGCAGGGCCGTCGAGTTCGCCGGTCAGGCTCAGCGCGAGCGGCATGTTGTAGGTGGCGCTCGGCCCGTCCATCCGGTGCAGGAACCACAGACGGCGCTGGGCGAAGGACAGCTCGACGCGTTCGGGCCGTGGCCGGGCGGTCAGCGTCGGCCGCGCCGTGCCGGAGCCGTCGAGGCGGGCCGCCAGTCCAACGACCGTCGGCGTCTCGAACAGCGTCCTGACCTCGAGCTCCGCACCGAGGGTCGCCCGGACGCGGGAGGCAAGGCGGGTCGCCAGCAGTGAGTGTCCGCCCAGGTCGAAGAAGCTGTCCTCGACACCGACCTGGGTGAGGCCCAGCACCTCGGCGAACAGCTCGGCGAGGAGCTGTTCCTGCGGGGTGCGCGGCGCCCGCCCGGCTCCGGCGGGGCCGAGGCCGGGCGCGGGCAGTGCGCGGCGGTCGAGCTTGCCGCTGGCCGTCAGCGGCAACGTCTCCAGCGCCACGAACGCCGATGGGACCAGGTAGTCGGGCAGTCGCCCGCGCAGCCATCCACGGAGTTCGCCGACGAGGGCGCCGGCGCCCCGGCTGCCGGTCGGGCGGTTGGTGAGCGACGACAGCGGCCTGCCGGTGGTGAGGGCCGGCCGGTACGGCTCGACCGGGGAGCCGTGGCACGCCCGCGGGGCGGCGAAGACGACGTCCACGGTGTCGTCCTCGGTGGCCGACCAGGTGACGCACACTCGGCGGTCGAACTCCAGCCCGATGGCCTGGAAGTCCTCCGGATCGGGCAGTCCGCTCTCCTCCGGGCCGTGCAGCCGTTCCAGCAGCTCGGCGAGCGAGTCGTCGCCGTTCTGCACGGCGCGGGCCAGGGCGGACTCGCGCGCCACGCGGCGGTTCGGCACTCCGGTGATCCTCAGCAGGTCCCCCTGCGGCCGGGCGAGCAGCTCACGCAGCTCGTCCAGTCCGGCCAGCCGCCGTCCCCACTCCAGCTCGACGGGCCGGCTCGCCACCATGGGAGTCACCGGCGGCTTGTGCAGCGTCACGTCGTAGCGGTAGCGGGTCAGTTCGTTGTGGTGGCGGCCGCGCTTGACCTCGACGGTCACAGCGCCGATGTCCGTGCCGCGCTCCCGCAGGACGGTGAAGAAGTCCGGGTCGACCAGGAGTTCCTTCTCCACCCTGACGGCCTGTTCCACCGCGCGGCGCACCGCCGCGAGGTCGCCGTCGGCACCGGTCCTGCGCAGCTGGACAGCGGTGGCCAGCGGGCGCAGCAGCCGCAGGTTGCGTACGTCGCCGACGAAGAGTGTGCCGCCGGGGGCGAGCAGCCGCATCAGCTTGCCGATCACGTCCGCGAGGTAGTCGGCGGACGGGAAGTACTGCACCACCGAGTTGATCACGATGGTGTCGAAGCCTCCGGCCGGCAGGCCGTCGGTGTCGTGCGCCGGGCGGGTCTGCAGCACGACGCGCTCGGCCAGGTCGGTCCGGCGGGCGACCTGGGCGGTCAGCGCGTCGATCGCCGTGGCGGAGAAGTCCGTCGCCCAGTAGGTCTCGCAGTGCGGTGCGGTCTGCGAGAGCAGCAGTCCGGTTCCGACGCCGATCTCCAGTACCCGGCGCGGGCGCAGGGCCAGGATGCGGGTCACGGTGGCGTCCCGCCATTCCCGCATCTGCTCGACGGGGATCGGGCTCGCGTCGTAGCTGCTGTTCCAGCCGACGAAGTTCTGGCCGAAGCCGGCTTCCTCGGAGGTGATGGGCAGGGCGTCGTAGATGTTCTGCCACTCGACCACGTGGTCCGTTTCCAGGCCACTGTCCCGGTCCTCGTCCCGGCGCGGGACGACGTAGCCGACGAGCCGGTCGTCCTGGGCGAGGACTGCGGCCCGGGCGACGGCGGGGTGCTCGGCCAGGGCCGCCTCGACCTCGCCGGGCTCGATCCGGAAACCGCGCACCTTCACCTGGTCGTCGGCACGGCCGACGTATTCCAGCTGTTCTCCCCCAGCCTCCGGCCGGGGGTGGCCCCAGCCCCGCCAGCGCACCAGGTCTCCGGTGCGGTACATACGTTCACCGGCTCCGAACGGGCAGGCGACGAACCGCCCGGCCGTCAGGTCCGGCCGGTTCAGGTATCCGCGCGCCAGTCCCGCGCCCGCGACGTACAACTCTCCCGCCACGCCCGGCGGCACCGGTCGCAGCCGCTCGTCCAGTACGTACACCAGGGCGTTGGCGATCGGACGGCCGATCGGCGGCACACCCGCTCCCGGCGACAGCGGGTCGCTCATGGTCGCGCACACCGTCGTCTCCGTCGGACCGTACGCGTTGACCATCCGGCGCCCGGACGCCCAGCGGTCCACCAGCTCCGGCGGGCACGCCTCCCCCGCGACCACCAGCGTCGACACGTGCATCGAGCCCTCGGGCACGGCGGCGAGGACGGACGGGGGCACGGTCACGTGGGTGACCGCGAGGTCCCGGTCCGTCAGCGCGGCGACCGGGTCCGCCGTCGGAGGCAGCACCAGGGCCGCGCCGCGCAGCAGGGCGGTGCAGATCTCCGACACCGAGGCGTCGAAGCTGGGCGAGGCGAACTGGAGCACCCGGCTGTCGGGGTCGATCGCGAAGCGCTCGATCTGTGCGGCGACCAGGCTGGCGACGCCGCCGTGGCCCACGACGACGCCCTTGGGGCGGCCGGTCGAGCCCGAGGTGTAGATCACATAGGCGGGATGGCGGACGTCGAGCGCGACCACGGGGTCGGTGTCGGGCCATGTGGACACCTCGGTCACCAGCTCCGGGTCGTCGACCATCAGTGCCGGCCGGGCGTCCCCCAGCATGTACGCGATCCGCGCCTGCGGGTACGCCGGATCCACGGGCAGGTACGCGGCTCCGGCCTTCAGCACCCCCAGGACGGCCACCACGGACTCCACCGACCGCGGCAGGGCCACGGCCACGGTCTGCTCCGGACCGACACCCCGGGCGATCAGCGCGTGCGCGAACCGGTTCGCCCGGGCGTTCAACTGCCGGTACGTCAACTCGACATCACCACACACCAGCGCGACCGCGTCCGGCGTCGCCGCCACCTGCCCCGCGAAGGCCCGCGGCACCGGGACGGCCGCCACCTGTCGGGCCGTCTCGTTGCCCCGCTCCAGCAAACGGTGCCGTTCGTCGGCGTCGAGGAGCTCGATCCGTCCGATCGACCGGTCCGGGTCGGCGGTGACCGCCTCCAGGAGGCGTGTCCAGCGCCCGGCGAGCGCCGCGACCGTCGAGCGGTCGAACAGGTCGGTGGCGTACTCCACCGCGCCGACGATGCCCGCCGGGCTGCCGTCGGGAGCGAACTGTTCGACCAGGCTCACCCCGAGATCGAACTTGGCGGATTTGGTGTCCACCGCGTAGGTGGTGACGTCCAGGCCCGGCAGGGAGAACCGGCCCGTCGGAGCGTTCTGCAGGGCCAGGACGGTCTGGAACAGGGGGTGGTGGGAGAGCGACCGGGACGGGTTCAGCACCTCCACCAGGTGCTCGAACGGCACGTCCTGGTGCGCGTACGCCGACAGCGCCGTCTCCCGCACCCGCCCCAGCAACTCGGCGAAACTCGGATCACCACTCGTGTCGGTACGAAGCACCAGCGTGTTCACGAAGAAGCCGACCAGGTCGTCCAGCGCCTCGTCGGTACGCCCCGCGACCGGAGACCCGATCGCGATGTCCGTCCCCGCGCCCAGCCGCGTGTACAACGCCGCCACCGCCGCCTGCAGCACCATGAACAGGCTCGCACCCGACTTCCGAGCCAACTCCTGCAGCGAGACGTGCAGTTCGGGGCTCAGCTCCAGGCCGACATGGTCCCCGCGCCACCCGGCCGCGGCGGGCCTCGGCCGGTCGGTGGGCAGCTGGAGCAGCTCCGGCAGATCGGACAGCTGCCCCTTCCAGTAGTCGAGCTGCTCGGCGAACCGGCTTCGGCGGTCGGCGGCGTCGCCGAGCAGGTCGCGCTGCCACAGCGTGTAGTCCGCGTACTGCACCGGCAGGACCGGCCAGTGCGGGGGGTGGCCTTCGCACCGGGCGGCGTACGCCTCGGCCAGGTCGCGCGCCAGCGGTCCGGTCGACCAGCCGTCACCGGCGATGTGATGCATGACCAGCAGCAGCACATGCGCGTCCGGTGCGAGCGCGAACAGCTGAGCCCGCAGCGGCGCTTCGGCCTCCAGGCCGAACGGCCGTCGTGCGAACTCGGCCAACCGCTTCGGCAGTTCGGCCTCCGACACCTCGATCAGCCCCGCCCGGGGCCGGGCCTCGGCCGGGTCGAGGACGATCTGCCGGGGTACGCCGTCGACCTCCGGAAAGACGGTCCGCAGGCTTTCGTGCCGGGCCACCACGTCGGCCAGCGCCTGATCCAGCGCCACTCCATCGAGCGTCCCCGTCAGCCGGAGCGCCAGCGGAATGTGGTAGGTCGCGGCGGCACCGTCCATGCGGTGCAGGAACCAGAGGCGGCGCTGGGCGAAGGACAGCGGCACCGCCTCCGGCCGCTCGCGCCCGGTCAGCGCCGGGCGGGCGCGGCCGGCCTCGGTCAGCGCCTCGGCCAGGCCCGCCACGGTGGGCGCCTGGAACAGCGTGCGCAGCGCCAGCTCCACACCGAGCGCCGAGCGCACCCGCGCGGCCAGCCGGGTGGCGAGCAGGGAGTGCCCGCCCAGCTCGAAGAAGTCCTCGTCGACCCCGACCCGCGACACGCCCAGCACTTCGGCGAACAGCTCGCACAGGATCTCCTCCCGCGGCGTGCGCGGCGCCCGGCCACCGGTGGCCGTACCCGGCTCGGGCGCGGGCAGCGCCGCCCGGTCCAGCTTCCCGTTCGGCGTCAGCGGCAACACGTCCAGCAGCACGAACGCGGACGGCACCAGGTAGTCGGGCAACCGGTCACGCAGGTACGCCGCCAGCTCCGCGGGGCGGACGGTGACGTCGGGACGCGCCGCGACGTAGCCGACGAGCCGGTCGTCCCGGGCGAGCACGGCCGCCCGGGCGACGCCCGGGTGCTCGGCCAGGGCCGCCTCGACCTCGCCGAGTTCGACGCGGAAACCACGCACCTTCACCTGGTCGTCGGCACGGCCGACGTACTCCAGCTCCCCTCCCCCGGCCTCCGTCATCGGGCACCCCCGGGTCCGGCGGCGCACCAGGTCCCCGGTGCGGTACATCCGCGCACCCGTCGGGCCGAACGGGCAGGCGACGAACCGCCCGGCCGTCAGAGCGGGCCGGTTCAGGTACCCGCGCGCCAGACCGGGGCCGGCGACGTACAACTCCCCCACCACCCCGGGCGGCACGACGCGCAGCCGCTCGTCCAGGACGTACACCCCGAAGCCCGCGACCGGCCGGCCGATCGGCGGCGCACCCGCCCCCGGGGACAGCGGGTCGCTCATGGTCGCGCAGACCGTCGTCTCCGTCGGACCGTACGCGTTGATCATCCGCCTGCCCGGCGCCCACCGGGCGACCAGCTCCGGCGCGCAGGCCTCACCCGCGACCACCAGGGTGCCGGCCGTGAGGTCGGCGCTCTCCACCGTGGCCAGGGCCGAGGGCGGCAGCGTCACGTGCGTGATGCCGAGCCGGTGGTCCGTCAGGGCCTCCAGCGGCGTCTCGGACGGGGCCAGGACGAGGGCGGCGCCGGTGAGCACGGCACCGCACAGGTCCCAGAAGGACGCGTCGAAGCTGGTCGAGGCGAACTGGAGAACCCGGCTGCCCGGCGCCACGCCCAGCCGGTCGGCCTGCGCCGCCACCAGGCCCGACACTCCGGTGTGGCTCACCACCACGCCCTTGGGCCGGCCCGTCGACCCTGATGTGTAGATCACGTAGGCCGGGTGCCGGGCGTCCACCACGACACCCGGGTCGGTCTCCGGCAGGCCGGACGCCCCGGCCACCAGTGCCGGATCGTCGACCACCGCGGTCGGCCGCGCGTCGTCCAGCATGTACCCGATCCGCGCCTGCGGGTATGCCGGATCCACGGGCAGGTACGCGGCTCCGGCCTTCAGCACCCCCAGGACGGCCACCACGGACTCCACCGACCGCGGCAGGGCCACGGCCACGGTCTGCTCCGGACCGACACCCCGGGCGATCAGCGCGTGCGCGAACCGGTTCGCCCGGGCGTTCAACTGCCGGTACGTCAACTCGACATCACCACACACCAGCGCGACCGCGTCCGGCGTCGCCGCCACCTGCCCCGCCAGCAGCTCCGTCAGGCTCGCCCCGCCGGCCGCCTCACCCCGGACGGCGGGCAGCAGCTCGCGGCGCTCGTCGTCGGAGAGCAGGTCGATACCGCCGATCGGCCGGTCGGGCGCGGCGACGACCGCGGCCAGCAGCCTGGTCCACCGGGCGACCAGGGTCTCGACCGTCGAGCGGTCGAACAGGTCGGTGCTGTACTCGACCGCACCGCTGAGTCCGGCCGGCGTGCCGTCCGGACCGTGCTCCTCCGCGAACCCGAAGGTCAGGTCGAGCCGCGCGGTCCCGGTGAGCACGGGGACGCCGGAGACCATCAGACCGGGCAGCTCGAAGTCGCCGCCCGGTGCGTTCTGCACGACGAGGCCGGTCTGGAACAAGGGGTGGTGGGAGAGCGACCGGGACGGGTTCAGCACCTCCACCAGGTGCTCGAACGGCACGTCCTGGTGCGCGTACGCCGACAGCGCCGTCTCCCGTACCCGCCCCAGCAACTCGGCGAAACTCGGATCACCACTCGTGTCGGTACGAAGCACCAGCGTGTTCACGAAGAAGCCGACCAGGTCGTCCAGCGCCTCGTCGGTACGCCCCGCGACCGGAGACCCGATCGCGATGTCCGTCCCCGCGCCCAGCCGCGTGTACAACGCCGCCAACGCGGCCTGCAGCACCATGAACAGGGTCGCGCCCGAGCGGCGCGCCATCTCCACCAGCGCCGCGTGCAGCTCGGCGCCGATCCGGAGTTCCAGCAGGTCGCCGCCGTACGACATGGTGGCCGGGCGCGGCCGGTCGGCAGGCAGCGGCACCTGCTCGGGCAGCCCTGCCAGCGCCTCCTTCCAGTAGGCGACCTGGCGGGCGAAGAGGCTGTCCGTGTCGTGCTCGTCACCGAGGACCTCGTGCTGCCACAGGGTGTAGTCGCCGTACGTCACCGGCAGCGGCGGCCAGGCCGGCGCCCCGCCGCCCCGCCGGGTGGTGTAGGCGGTCGCCAGGTCACGGGCGAGCGGGCCCATGGACCAGCCGTCCCCGACGATGTGGTGCATGACCAGCAGCAGCACGTGCTCGTCCGGCGCGAGTGCGAACAGCTCCGCCCGCAGCGGCACTTCGGAGGTCAGGTCGAACGCCCGTACCGCCGCCTCGCGCAGCAGGGCGGGCATCTCCGCCTCGCCGGCCGCGCGTACGGTCAGCGGGACAGCGACCTCGGTACTGTCCACCACCCGCTGGCGCGGGATTCCGGCGGTGTGCGGGAAGACCGTGCGCAGGGTCTCGTGCCGGGCCACCACGTCGGCCAGCGCCTGATCCAGCGCGGCCCGGTCGAGGCTGCCGGAGAGGCGCAGGGCGAGTGGCATGTGGTAGGTGGCGCTCGGCGCCCCGAACTGCTGGAGGAACCAGAGCCGGCGCTGGGCGAACGACAGTGGCATCGGTTCGGTGCGGGGCCGGGGTACCAGCGCCCGGCGGGCTGTGCCGGCGTCGTGCAGCCCGGCGGCCAGTCCGGCGGGTGTCGGGGTGCGGAACAGGGAGCGCAGTTCCAGCTCGACGCCGAGGGTCGCCCGGACCCGCGAGACCAGCCGGGTGGCGAGCAGGGAGTGCCCGCCCAGCTCGAAGAAGCCGTCGTCGACCCCGACCCGCGACACGCCCAGCACCTCGGCGAACAGCTCGCACAGGATCTCCTCCTGCGGCGTGCGCGGCGCCCGGCCACCGGTGGCCGTACCCGGCTCGGGCGCGGGCAGCGCCGCCCGGTCCAGCTTCCCGTTCGGCGTCAGCGGCAACACGTCCAGCAGCACGAACGCGGACGGCACCAGGTAGTCGGGCAACCGGTCACGCAGGTACGCCACCAGCTCCGCCACGGTGGCCCCGGTCCCGGCCAGGGGGACTACGTAGGCGACGATCCGGTCCTCCCGGGCGAGTACCGCGACCTGGGCGACCCGCGGGTGCGCGGCCAGCTCGGCCTCGATCTCGCCCGGCTCGACCCGGAACCCGCGGACCTTCACCTGGTGGTCCGCCCGGCCCGCGAACTCCAGCTCGCCGTCGGCGCTCCAGCGAACCAGGTCACCGGTGCGGTACATCAGGGTGCCGGCCGGGCCGTAGGGGTCCGCGACGAACCGCGTGGCGGTGAGCCCGGGCCGGTTCAGGTAACCGCGGGCGAGGCCCGTCCCGGCGAGGTACAGCTCACCCAGTACGCCGGGCGCGACCGGCCGCAGTGCCGGATCGAGCGCGTAGGCGCGGCAATTGGCGATCGGACGGCCGATCGGCACCGGCAGCGGGCAGTCGTCGGGGTCGGCCGGCAGCGGGTAGGCGGTGATCACATGGGTCTCGGCGGGGCCGTAGTGGTTGTGCAGTTCCCGGCCCGGCCGCCGGGACCGGAAGCGGCGTACGACACCGCCGAGGCGCATCGCCTCGCCGGCCTGCGCGATCAGCCGCAGCTTCGGCAGCTCGAGACCGGCCTCCTCGGCGGCCTCGGCCAACGCCTCGATCACCAGGTTGGGGGCGAACAGCTCCTCGACCCCGTGCAGGTCCAGCCAGCGGGCGAGCAGTTCGGCACTGCGGCGCTGGTCCTCGGTCGGCACCACCAGGGTCTTGCCGTACAGCAGCGCGGAGAGTGTCTCCTGCACCGAGACGTCGAAGCTGATCGCGGTGAACTGCGCGGTTCGCGTGCCGGGTTCGCCGCCGACGGACCCGTGGTGCCACGCCAGCAGGTTCAGCAGCCCGGCGGCGGGCATCACGACGGCCTTGGGCCTGCCGGTGGAGCCCGAGGTGTAGATGACGTAGGCCGGGTGGCGCGCGTCCACGGCGACGGCCGGATCGTGTTCCGGCAGATCCCCGTCCGGCGTGACGGCCGCGAGGTCGTCGAGCACCACGGCCGGCCGCGCGTCCTCCAGCATGTAGGCGATACGGGCGGACGGGTAGTCCGGGTCGACCGGCAGGTACGCCGCACCCGTCTTGAGCACCGCGAGGACGGCGACGGCCACTTCGGCGGAGCGCGGCAGCCACAGGGCCACGACCTGCTCCGGCCCCACCCCGCGCGCGATCAGCGCGTGCGCCAGGCGATTGGCCCTGCGGTTCAGCTCCCGGTAGGTCAGTACGGTGTCCTCGAACACCACCGCCGGAGCCTCGGGGGTGGATCGGACCTGCGCCTCGAACAGAGCGGGCAAGCGTCCGGCACCAGAAGCCGGGCAGGCGGTGTCGTTGCGTACGACCAGCAGTTCGTGCCGCTCCTCGGCGGTGAGGACGTCGATCCGGCTCAGGGGTCGGTCCGGCCGGGCGGCCACCGACGCCAGCAGACGCAGCCACCGGGCGACCAGTGTCTTCACCGTGGCGGTGTCGAAGAGATCGGTGCTGTACTCGACCCGCCCGACGATGCCCTCGGCCGGTCCGCCGGCGCCGCCGCGCTCCAGCAGGTGGAAGCCGAGGTCGAACATCGCCGTCGGCGTCCGCACCAGGACGATCTCGGCGGTCAGACCGCTCAGGACGAACTCGGTGCGGGGCACGTTCTGCAGCGCGAGCGCCACCTGGAACAGCGGCTGGCGGGCAAGCGACCGGGACGGGTTGAGTGCCTCGACTACGTACTCGAACGGCAGGTCCTGGTGCGCGTACGCGGCCAGCGCGCCTTCGCGGACCCGGCCCAGCAGCTCGGTGAAGGTCGGGTCGCCGCTGGTGTCCGTGCGGAGCACAAGGGTGTTGACGAAGAATCCGACGAGGTCGTCCAGGGCCTGGTCGGTCCGGCCTGCGATCAGGCTGCCCACGGGAATGTCGTCTCCCGCGCCGAGCTTGTCCAGCAGCGCCGCCAGCGCGGCCTGCAGCACCATGTAGACGCTGGCTCCGTGCTCGCGGCCCAGGCGGACCAGACCGGCGTGGAGTTCGGCGTCCAGTTCGATCGCGAGGTGGCCACCGGAGTAGGAGGGGGTCGTGGGGCGGGGGCGGTCGGCGGGGAGCCGGATCTGCTCCGGCAGGTTCGCCAACCGGCCGGTCCAGTAGGCCTGCTGGCCGGCGAACAGGCTGGCCGGGTCGGCCGGGTCGCCGAGCAGTTCCCGCTGCCACAGGGTGTAGTCGGCGTA
This sequence comes from Streptomyces marokkonensis, assembly GCF_039539045.1. NCBI lineage: Bacteria > Bacillati > Actinomycetota > Actinomycetes > Kitasatosporales > Streptomycetaceae > Streptomyces > Streptomyces marokkonensis. The sequence goes on along the minus strand of NZ_BAABCQ010000002.1, from coordinate 74,572 downwards.
CTGCACGGGCAACGGGGCCCACCGCGGCTCCTCACCCTGGCGGCGTGCCGCGTACGCGGTGGCCAGGTCGGCTGCCAGCGGGCCCAGTGACCAGCCGTCACCGACGATGTGGTGCATCACCAGAAGCAGCACGTGCTCGTCCGTCGAGAGCTGGAACACCTCGACGCGCAACGGTGGTTCGGCCGCCAGATCGAATCCCCGCGCCGCGGCTCCCGCCAGCAGCTCCAGCACGTCCTTCTCGTCGGCCGGGGTGAGCACCGGCCTCGGGTGCGCCTCCGCGGTGGCCAGCACCTGCTGGCAGGGCACGCCGTCCACGGCCGGGAAGATGGTGCGCAGGGTCTCGTGCCGGCTGACGACGTCTCCCAGCGCCGCCTCCAGGGTCGCCAGGTCCAGCGGTCCTGAAAGCCGCCAGGCGAGCGGCATGTTGTAGACCGAGGCGGCGCCCTCCATCTGGCACAGGAACCAGAGCCTGTGCTGAGCGGACGACAGCGGCACCCGTTCGGGCCGCTCCACCCGCCCCAGGGCGAGCCGGGCCCGGTCCGCGTCACCCAGCGTGGCGGCCAGCCCGGCCACCGTCGGGGTCTGGAACAGGGTGCGCAGCGCCAGTTCCACGCCCAGGGCCGCACGGACCCGGGCCGCCAGCCGGGTGGCCAGCAGGGAGTGCCCGCCCAGGTCGAAGAAGTCGTCGTCGACCCCGACCCGAGGCAGATCCAGTACCTCGGCGAACAGCTCTGCCAGCACCTGTTCCTGGGGAGTGCGCGGGGCTCGGCCGGACCGCGTCGCGGTGGCCTGGGGCTCGGGCAGGGCGCGCCGGTCCAGCTTGCCGCCGGCGTTCAGCGGCAGGGCGTCGAGGACGACGAACACGGCGGGCACCATGTAGTCGGGCAGCCGCTCGCGCAGGTGTGCCCGCAGGTCCTCCGGCCGGGGTTCCGCCCCGGTGGCGGGCACCGGGTAGGCGACCAGGCGGGCGTCCCCCGCCCGGTCCTGTCGGACGATGACGGCGGCCCGCGCGACCCGCGGGTGTTCCGCCAGTGCCGCCTCGATCTCGCCGAGCTCGATCCGGAAGCCCCGTACCTTGACCTGGTCGTCGGTACGGCCGAGGAACTCCAGGTTTCCGTCCGCCCCCCACCGCACCAGGTCACCGGTGCGGTACATCCTCGTGCCGGCCGGCCCGAACGGGTCCGCCACGAACCGCCCGGCGGTCAGGCCCGGCCGGTTCAGGTAGCCGCGCCCCAGCCCCACCCCGGCGATGTACAGTTCACCGGCCACAGCCGCGGGCACCGTCTGCAACGCGGCGTCGAGGACGTGCAGCCGGACACCGGCGAGCGGTCGGCCGATCACTTCGCGCGGGCTCGACTCCAGCGGCGCGCAGGCCGAGTCCACCGTGCACTCGGCCGGCCCGTAGTAGTTCAGGGAGAACACTCCGTCGGCCGCCCGCAACCGCCGCCACAGCTGCTCGGGTACGGCCTCCCCGCCCAGCGCGACCAGCGAAGGACGCCACCGCGGATGGTCCAGCAGGCCGTTCTCGACGAGCACGTGCAGGTAGGACGGGGTGCCGCCGACGGTATCCAGCTCGCACCGCGCGGCGTACTCGATGTAGGCGTCCGGGTCGGACCAGGTCGCCTCGTCCAGGACGTGCAGCTCGTGGCCGGCGTACAGGGCGAACATCTGGTCGCAGGAGGCGTCGAACGACACGGACGTGGTGAACCCCATCCGCAACCGCTTCCCCGTCCGGAAGACCAGCGGGCACTGGATCGCGAACAGGTTGAACAGGCCGCCGTGCGTGACCACCACGCCCTTGGGCCTGCCGGTGGAACCGGAGGTGTAGATGACGTAGACGGGGTGGCCCGGATCGATGGCCACCGCCGGGTCCGCCGACGGGCACCCGGCCACCAGCGCGGCCGTCTCCGGGTCGTCGGCCACCAGCCACTCGGCGGGACCGGTCTTCGGCAGCCGGCCGCGGGTGCGTGCGTCGGTCACCCCCAGGACCGGCCGGGCGTCGCCGAGCATGTAGGCGATCCGCGCGGCCGGGTACTCGGGGTCGACCGGGAGGTAGGCGGCGCCGGTCTTCAGCACCGCGAGGATGGCCACCACCAGCCCGGCCGACCTCGGCAGGGCCACCGCCACCAGCCGCTCCGGCCCCGCGCCCCGCGCGATCAGGGCGTGCGCCAGCCGGTTCGCCCGCGCATCCAGCTCCGCGTACGTCAGCGAGGCTTCCGGCCCCACCACCGCGACGGCTTCCGGAGTGGCACGCACCTGTGCCCGGAACAGCTCGGGCAGGCTCTCGGTGAAGGCCTGGGCCGCCGGGCCGGTGCCCAGCGCCGTCAGCTCACCGCGTTCCTCTGCGGTGAGCAGGCCGAAGCGGCTGAGCCGCGACCGCGGGTCGGCGACCACGGCGCGAAGCAGCCGGACCCACCGCCCGAACATCGTCTCGACGGTGGCCGGTTCGTACAGGTCGCCTGCGTACTCGACGGTCCCGTCGATCCCTTCCGGGGAGCCGTCCTCCGCGTGCCGCTCGGACATGGTGAAGATCAGGTCGAGCTTGGCGGTGGTGGACGTTGACGGCATGTCGTCGACGCGCAGGCCGGGGGGCGCGAAGTCGGCCCGGGGCGCGTTCTGCAGCACCAGCATGACCTGGAACAGCGGGTGGTGCGCCAGCGACCGGACCGGGTTGAGGACCTCGACCATGTACTCGAAGGGGAGGTCCTGGTGCGCGTACCCGGCCAGCGCGGTCTCCCGGACCCGGCCCAGCAGTTCGGCGAACGTGGGGTCACCCGAGATTTCGGTACGGAACACCAGGGTGTTGACGAAGTAGCCGACCAGTTCGTCCTGCGCCTGGTCGGTCCGGCCCGCGACCGGGCTGCCGATCGGGATGTCGTCACCCGCGCCGAGCTTGCTGAGCAGCACCGCCAGTCCGGCCTGGAGCACCATGAAGAGACTGGTGCCGTGTGCGCGGGCGAGCTCGCGCAGCCCGCGGTGCAGCTCGGCGTCCAACTCGGCACGGAGGGAACCGCCCCGGTGCGAGGCGACCGCCGGGCGGGGCCGGTCGCCGACCAGCTGGAGCTGCTCGGGCAGACCGGCCAGCTGCCGGGTCCAGTAGGCCGCCTGGCGGGCGAACAGGCTGTCCCCGTCGGCCGCGTCACCGAGCAGCTCGTGCTGCCACAGGGTGTAGTCGGCGTACTGGACCGGCAACGGGGCCCACCGCGGTTCCTCGCCGCGGCAGCGCGCCGCGTAGGCGGTGGTCAGTCCGTGCGCGAGCGGGCCCAGCGACCAGCCGTCACCAGCGATGTGGTGGAGCACCACCTGGAACACGTGCTCGTCCGCCGCCAGCTCGAACAGACCGGCCCGCAGTGGCACATCTGCCGCCAGGTCGAACGGAGCGGCCTTCGCTTCCGCCAGGACGGCCGGCAGCTCGGCCTCAGTCGTCCGGCTGACGAGCAGCCGCGGGCGGGCTGCCACCACGTCCAGCACCCGCTGGTACGGCACGCCGTCCACCGTGGGGAAGACGGTGCGCAGGCTCTCGTGCCGGGCCACCACGTCCGTCACGGCGGCCTCCAGGGCCCGCCGGTCCAGATGCCCGGACAGCCGCCAAGCCAGGGAGATGTGGTAGTTCGCGCCGGCGCCCTCCAACTGGTGCAGGAACCACAGCCGCCGCTGCGCGAACGACAGCGGGATCGCCTCGGGGCGCTCGCGCCGTGCCAGGGCGGCCTGCGCCGGTCCGGCCGCCGCCAGGGCGGCGGCCAGGCCGGCCGGGGTCGGCGCCTCGAACAGGGTCCGCAGCGGCGTTTCCACGCCGAGCGTCGCGCGGATCCGGGCGACCAGGCGGGTGGCCAGCAGCGAGTGCCCGCCCAGGTCGAAGAAGCCGTCCTCGACGCCGGCCGACGCGACGCCCAGGACCTCGGCGAACAGTTCGCAGAGGATCTGTTCCTGCGGGGTGCGGGGCGCCCGGGCGGTGGCCGCCGGGGCGAAATCGGGGGCGGGCAGAGCCCGGTGGTCCAGCTTCCCGTTGGCCGTCAGCGGCAGCGTGTCCAGCGCGACGAACGCCGACGGCACCATGTACTCCGGCAACCGCTCGCGCAGGTGCGCGCGCAGGTCGGCCGGGCTCGGGGCGTCATCCGCGGCCGTAACCAGGTACGCGACCAGTCGAGTGTCGTCGGCCCGGTCCTGCCGGGCCAGGACGGCGACCTGGGCGACGCCGGGGTGCGCGGCCAGCGCGGCCTCGATCTCGCCGAGCTCGATCCGGAAGCCACGCACCTTCACCTGCTGGTCGGCGCGGCCGACGTAGCGCAGGATGCCGTCCGTCGCGCGGCGCACCACGTCGCCGCTGCGGTACATGCGCGATCCCGGCGGTCCGAACGGGTCCGCCACGAACCGCCCGGCGGTCAGGCCGGGCCGGCCGAGGTAGCCGCGCGCCAGGCCCGCGCCCGCGACGTAGAGCTCGCCGGGCACGCCCGGGGGCACCGGGCGCAGGTGGGCGTCCAGCACGTACGTCCGCAGGTCCGAAAGGGCCGCGCCGACCTGACCGGGGGCGGTTCCTGTCCGGTCGAGCGCCGTGTGGGTGACGTGCACCGTGGTCTCGGTGATGCCGTACATGTTGACCAGCCGTGGGGCGTCGTCCGGGTGCCGCTCGTACCAGCTCGCCAGCCGGGCGTGCTCCAGCGCCTCGCCTCCGAACACGACCGTGCGCAGCGCGAGCGAGCGGCCGGTCCGCGGGAACTCCGCGTCCGCCTGCATCAGCTGGTAGAACGCGGACGGCGTCTGGTTGAGCACGGTCACCCGTTCGCGGGCGAGGAGGTCCAGGAAACGGCCGGGCGAGCGGCTGGTCTCGTGGTCCACGACCACCAGACGCCCGCCGTGCAGCAGCGGCCCCCACAGCTCCCACACCGAAAAGTCGAAGGCGTAGGAGTGGAAGAGCGTCCAGACGTCCTCGGCGGAGAAGCCGAACAGCTTCTCGGTGGCGCCGAACAGCCGCACCACGTTCCGGTGCGGGACCACCACGCCCTTGGGGGCGCCGGTGGAGCCGGAGGTGTAGATGACGTAGGCGGCGTGGTCCGGGCCCGGGGAGGGCTCCGGGTCCGTGTCCGGCAGCCCGTCCAGGTCGGCGGCGTCCAGCAGCAGGCGGTCCACCTGGCCCGCTCCCGGCAGGTCGCCGATCCGGCTCGTGGTCACCAGGAGCGCGGGCCTGGCGTCCTGGAGCAGGTAGCCGATCCGGGCGGCCGGGTACTCCGGGTCCACCGGGAGGTAGGCGCCGCCCGCCTTCAGCACGGCGAGTACGGCCACGACCTGCTCCGCCGAGCGCGGCAGGGCCAGCGCCACCCGCTGCTCCGGACCCACCCCCCGATCGATCAGGGCGTGCGCGAGCCGGTTGGCGCGGGCGTTCAGCTCGCCGTACGTCAGGGTGACGTCGCCGTCCGTGAGGGCGACCGCGTCCGGGTTCGCCCGTACCCGCCGCTCGAACAGCGCGGTCAGGCTGCTCGTCGAGGGCCTCACGCTCCTTTCGGTGGGCGCCGGGAGCAGCGCGCGGAGTTCTTCGGCGGACAGCACGTCCACCTGCCCCACCCTGCGGCCCGGATCGGCGACGACGGCGCGCAGCAGCCGCAGCCACCGCTCGACGATCCCGGTCACGGTGGGCTCGTCGAACAGGTCGGTGCTGTACTCCACCACGCCCGACAGACCGTCCTCACCGGGCTGTTCGGCCAGGACGAAGGTCAGGTCGCACTTGGCCGTCCCGGTGGGGACCAGGCCGGTCACCGCCCGCAGCCGGGGCAGGTGGAAGGTGCCGAGGGGTGCGTTCTGCAACGCGAGCATGGTCTGGAACAGCGGATGGTGCGCCAGCGACCGGGATGGGTTCAACGCCTCCACCAGGTGCTCGAAAGGCACGTCCTGGTGCGCGTAGGCGGCCAGCGCGCCGGTGCGCACCCTGCCCAGCAGTTCGGTGAACGACGGGTCACCGGAGAGGTCGGTCCGCAGCACCAGGGTGTTGACGAAGAAGCCGACCAACTCGTCCGCGGCCTCGTCGGTGCGTCCGGCGACCGGCGTGCCGATCGGGACGTCGCTGCCCGCGCCCAGCTTGCCCAGCAGGGCGGCCAGACCGGCCTGGAGCACCATGAAGAGGCTGGCCCCGCCGTCACGGGCGAGCGTGCTCAGGCCCTGGTGCAGCTCGGCGTCGATGCGCACCGGCAGGTGGGCGCCCCGGTAGGACATCGCGGTCGGCCGGGGCCGGTCGAACGGCAGCTCCACCTGCTCCGGAAGATGCGCCAGCTTTTCGCTCCAGTAGACGAGTTGGCCACTCAGCAGGCTGTCCGGGTCCGAGCCGTCGCCGAGCAGCTCCCGCTGCCAGAGGGCGTAGTCCGCGTACTGGACCGGCAGCGGCGACCACTCCGGCTTCGCGCCCTCGACCCGGGCCGTGTAGGCGGCCGTCAGGTCCCGTGAGAGCGGCCCCATCGACCAGCCGTCGCCGGCGATGTGGTGCACCACCAGCAGCAGCACATGCTCCTCGGCCGTCAGCCGGAAGAGTTCGGCGCGCAGCGGCGGCTCCTCGGCGAGGTCGAAGCCGTGCCGGGCCGCCTGCGCCAGCCGCTCCGGCAGCTCGCGTTCGCCGGTCTCGGTCATCCGCAGCCGCGGCCGAGCCTGTGCCGGGTCCAGCACCCGCTGACACGGCACGCCGTCGATCGCCGGGAAGACGGTGCGCAGGCTCTCGTGCCGCTCGGCCACGTCCGTCAGGGCGGCTTCCAGGGCCCGCTGGTCCAGCTTCCCGGACAGCCGCAGGATCAGCGGGATGTTGTAGGTGGCGCTCGGGCCGTCCATGCGGTGCAGGAACCACAACCGGCGTTGCGCGAAGGAGAGGGGGACCGCCTCGGGCCGCTCGCGCGGTGCCAGCGCCGGGCGTGCCCTGCCCGCGGCGTCCACGGCCGCCGCCAGTTCCGCCGCTGTCGGTGCGTCGAACAGGTCGCCGAGCCGCAGCTCCACGCCGAGGACCGAGCGGATCCGGGCGACCAGCCGGGTGGCCAGCAGAGAGTGCCCGCCGAGGTCGAAGAAGTTGTCGTCCGGCCCGGGGTCGGCCACCCCGAGCACCTCGGCGAACAACCCGACGAGCAGGTGCTCGGTCGCGGTGCGCGGGACACGGCCCGGCGCGGCGGGCTGCCGCTCGGGCGCCGGGAGGGCCCGCCGGTCCAGCTTGCCGTTCGGGGTCAGCGGCAGCGCGTCCAGCAGCACGTACGCGGCCGGCACCATCTGCCGGGGAAGCCGGTCCCCCAGGTGGTCGCGCAGGGCGGCGCCCGTCACGTAGGAGCCGGGCTCCGGCACCGCGTAGGCGACCAGCCGGGGTTCCTCCTCGGTGCGCACCGTCACGGCGGCCCGGGCGACCTGCGGGTGCTCGGCGAGAACGGCCTCGATCTCGCCGAGCTCGATCCGGAAACCGCGGATCTTGACCTGGTCGTCGGTGCGGCCGCGGAACTCGAGGTTCCCGGCCGCGTCCCACCGCACCAGGTCCCCGGTACGGTACATCCGCGACCCGCTCGGCCCGAACGGGTCCGCGACGAACCGCCCGGCGGTCGGCCCCGGCCGGCCCAGGTAGCCGCGGGCCAGCCCCGCGCCCGCGATGTACAGCTCACCGGCCGTTCCGATCGGCAGTGGCCGCAGGGCGTCGTCGAGCACGTACAGGCGGGCGTTGGTGACCGGCCTGCCGATCACCGGGCGCGGGCTCGACTCCAGCGGGGCGATCACCGAGTTGACGGTGCATTCGGACGGTCCGTAGAGGTTGAGGCAGGTCACGCCCTCCGCCGCCCGCAGTTGCTCCCACAGCCGCTCCGGTACGGCCTCGCCGCCCGCCGCGACAAGCGTCGGACGCCACCGCGGATCGCTCAGCAGCCCGTGCGAGACGAGCTCCTGGAGGTAGGACGGGGTGGCTTCGAGGTAGTCCAGTTGGCAGCGCGCCGCGTAACCGACGAGGGCGTCGGGGTCGGTCCAGGTCGCGTGTCCCAGAACGTGCAGCTCGTGGCCCCCGAACAGGGCGAACAGCTGGTTCCAGGAAGCGTCGAAGGAGACCGAGGTGGTCAGCGCCACCCGCAGCCGCTGCCGTGTCCTCAGCACCGGCGCGAAGTGCACCTGCCGGAGGTCGGTGAACAGGTCGAGCAGGCCGCCGTGGGTCGGCAGCAGGCCCTTGGGCCGGCCGGTACTGCCGGAGGTGTGGATGACGTAAGCCGGGAGCCGCGGGTCGATGGCCACCATCGGGTCGGTCGCCGGGCAGGCGGCCACCAGGGCGGCCGTTTCCGGGGCGTCGAGTACCAGCCGGTCGGCGGGCCCGGTCGTCGTCAGCCTTTCCTCGCTGCGGGAGTCCGTGACCAGCAGAGCCGGCCGGGCGTCGTCGAGCAGGTACGCGATCCGCGCGGCCGGGTACTCGGGGTCGACCGGCACGTACGCCGCCCCGGTCTTCAGCACCGCGAGGATCGCCGTCACCAGTTCCACAGAACGCGGCAGTGCCACCGCCACCAGCCGCTCAGGGCCTGCTCCGCGGGCGATCAGGGCGTGCGCCAGCCGGTTGGTCCGCGCGTCCAGTTCCGCGTACGTCAGCGAGGCGTCGCCGCACACCAGCGCGACCAGGTCGCCGTTCTCCCGGACGTGTTCCCTGAAGAGCTCCGGGAGGTTCGTGGTCGGGACCGGCGCGACCGGCCCGGTGCCGAGCACCGCCAGCTCGCGTTGCTCCTCGGCGGTGAGCAGTTCGATCCGGCCCACCGGTTCGTCCTGGTCGCAGTCCGCGAGGGTGTCCAGCAGTGTGAGCAGCCGTTGCTGGTGGGCGGCGAGGTCGCCGGGGCGGTACGCCTCCGGAGAGCCGTGCAGCCGGAGCAGCGGCGGATTGCCGTCCCGGTAGTCGAAGACCCAGAGGGCGAGGTCGGTGGTCGACCCGGACACGAAGTGGTGCACGGAGGCGGGGAGCCCGGCGAAGCTCGGCCGGGAGTGGAAGGCCATGATGTTGACGATCAGCGGGAACGCCGTCCCGATACTGCCGGGGACGCCGAGGTCCCGCAGCAGATCCTCGCTGCGGTAACGCTCGTGCGCGACGGCCGTCTCGACCTCCCGCGCCGCTTGGGCGACGAGTTCGCGCCACGGCATGTCCGGCCGCACCGTCAGCCGGAGCGGCACCACGTTGGACGTCGTGCCCGGCACCGTCGTCAGGTCGCGGTCGGCGCCCCGTCGGGCGGTGACGGGCAGGGCGAGCACCACGTCCTGGTCGCCGGTCAGCCGGTGGGCGTAGAGCGCCGTCGCCGCGACCAGCAGCCGGGACCACCGGACGCCCGAACGTGCCGCCGCCGCCCGCAGGGCTTCCGGACGGCGCAGTTCCCGCTCCCCGGCCAGACCAAGGGCGCGGTGCGGGTCGGCCGCGGAGGTGTCGGTGAGCCGGGTCGGGGCGGGCAGGTCGGTGAAGCGCTCGGTCCAGTAGGCGCGGTCGGCGGCGAAGTCGGGCGAGGCCCGGTAGGCGGCGTCGCTGTCGACCAGGTCCCGCAGCGGGCCGAACGGGCAGGTGGGTACGGCGCCGCCCTCGGCCAGTGCCGAATAGACCTCCCCGACCCGTTCCCGGAGCATGGAGTTGCTGATCGCGTCCAACACCACGTGGTGGTAGTTCAGGTACCAGAGGTACTCCGTCGGCGACGCCTTGATCAGCGCGTGGCCGAACAGCGGGTCACGGGCGAGGTCCAGCGGGCGCAGCAGGTCCCGCTCCATCCATTCCAGGGCCGCCGCCCGGGGGTCGGGTTCCCCGCTGAGGTCGAGGTGGGCCGGAGCCCAGTCCCAGCTCTCCCGGAGGATCTGGCGCGGACCGTCGCCGTCGTCGACGAAGGTCACGTGCAGGGCGTCGGTCTCGTCGACCACCCGGCGCAGCGCGGTGTCGAACAGCTCCCGGTCCATCGGCCCGTGGATCTCCAGGCACTCGCCGACGCGGTAGCCGGCGATCGGCGTCCGGGAGCTCTGCTCGGCGAGCCAGATCTCGCGCTGGGCCGCTGTCAGGGGAAGGGCGTCACCGTCGCGACGGGACATGGGAGGTACCTCCGAGAGTGTGGGCAGGCGTGGTGGCGGGGCACGCCGGAGCGCGCCGACCGCGGTGTCGTCACGCGGTCGGCCGGCCGGGGGCTGCGGTCAGGCGGCGGGTTCGCCGGCCTGGAGTTGCCATAGGGACGCGTAGAGTCCGTGCTGCGCGAGGAGTTCGTCGTGGGTGCCCTGCTCGGCCACGACCCCGCCCTGGTCCATGACGTAGATGCGGTCGGCGTGGCGGACCGTGGAGAGCCGGTGGGCGATGATCAGCATGGTCCGGTCGGCCGCGAAGACGCGGAGCGTGCGCTGGATGGCGGCCTCGGTCTCGTTGTCCACGGCGGAGGTCGCTTCGTCGAGGATCACGACCGGCGCGTCCTTGAGGATCGCGCGCGCCAGTGCGATCCTCTGCCGCTGTCCGCCGGAGAGCGCGGCACCGCGTTCGCCGATCAGCGTCTCGTAGCCGTCCGGCAGCGCCGCGACGAAGGGATGGGCTTCGGCCCTCATGGCCGCCTCGACCACTGCCTCGTCCGAGGCGTCGAAGCTGCCGTAGCGGATGTTGTCGGCGATGGTGCCGTCGAAGAGGAACGGGTCCTGGGCGACGAACCCGACAGCGTGGCGCAGATGGTGCCTCGGCAGCTCGCGCACGTCCCGCCCGTCGAGCAGCACGCTGCCGGAGTCCGCGTCCTGGAACCGCATCAGCAGCCTGGCGATCGTGGTCTTGCCCGAGCCGGTGGCGCCGACCAGGGCGGTGACCTGCCCGGCCGGGATGGTCATCGAGAGGTTTTCCAGTGCAGGCGTCCGACCGGGGTAGGCGAAGGACACGTGGTCCAGGGCGATCTCTCCACGCACCTTGCCGACGTCGACCGTTCCGCCGGTGCCGTCTGCCTCGACAGGCAGGGCCCGCAGCCGCTGGACCCGGTCGTGGGAGGCGAGGGTGCGCTGGTACTGGTCGACGATGCCGCCGAGCCGGCTCATCCGCATCAGCAGCATCTGGGGCAGCCCGATCAGCGGGCTGAACACCTCGAAGCGCAGGGTGCCGTTGAGCACCGAGCGGCCGCCGATCAGCAGCGTGCCGGCCATCGATGCGGTGGTACAGGCCCGGACTGTCTCGGCGTGGCGAATCGTGCTGCGGTCGGTCCGTCGACCGCTCTCCTGGGCCGCCTCGCTCAACTCGTCGATGCGCTCGGCCTCGTGGTCCTCGGTACAGAAGCTCTTCACGGTGGCGCCGGCCTCCAGCGAGTTGATCACCTGGCTGCCCAGCCGGGCCCGCCGTTCGCCGGTGACGGCGTAGTCGGCCGCGGCCTTGTCCTGGTGGCGCAGCGACAGCCAGGCGACGACCGGGATGGGCAGGAACGCGATCCAGGCGATCTGGGGGGCCAGCAGCAGGAACGCCGGTACCAGGAGGGCCAGGCTGGTGCCCAGTTGCAGTACTTCGTTGGCCGGTCCGGCGAAGAAGGCGCCCAGCTGGCCGACGTCGTCGGTGAGCGCGCCTGCCACCCGGGTGGTCCGCTCGCCCTCCAGCTGCCCCAGTTCGAGGTGCTGGACGTGTCGGTACGTGCGGCTTCGCCAGTCGTGCTCGATGTCCTGGCCGAGCCGGCGCCACTGGAGGTTGGAGGCGTAGGAGAGGCCCGCCACGGCGGCACATGCTGCGGCCACCAGCCCGGCCAGGCCGAGAAGTTGAGCGGAGGCGGTGGTCAGGCCGAGGCGTGCCAGCGGAGCTGCCTCGCCCTTGATGAGGACGAGTCCGGTCCAGCCGAGGAAGGTACCGAGCGCGATCTCCGAGACCTGGCAGGCGATGGACAGGGCAGCGGCCCGGGAGAGGCGGCGGCGGTGCGGTCCGACGATCTCCAGCAGGGGGTGGCGTTCGTCGCCGGGCCGGGCCGCGTTCCGGGACGCGTCGGTCGTTCTGTCCCATGCCTTCCTCAGGACGGTCGCGGTCGCCGCGGTCACCGCGCCCAACGCCACCAGTTGCCTGCTCCGCGCCGATCCCTTGACCAGCGCGATCCCTGCCGCGACCCCTCCGCCGACCGCGAGCACCGGTCGCACGACCAGACCGCGGTCCGCCCGGGGGGCCGGTGCGGCGGCGGGGCGGGCCGGTGTCGGACGCCCGCCCGTTCCGGTCGGGTCACCCGCGATCAGGGTGACGGCTCTGCGAACGATTCGGCCGACGTCTGCGGCGTGCACCCGCGCTTCGTGCCGGACCAGCACCCCGCCGGTGACCGGGTTGGCCTGAGCGTCGGTGATTCCGGGAATGCGGCGCAGGGCGGCGGCGAGCACCTCGGCCGTCCGTGGCCGTCCGAGCACCGGCTTGACGTCCCAGCGCTGGCGGCCCGGTGTGACCGAGCGCGGACGCGCGTTCCATTCCACGGAGCGGGTTCCTGCTGCGGTGCCCAGTAGCGATGACATGCGTACGATCACCTGTTTACGGAGGTCACGGATAGTCCGTCAACGGGCGCGGCGGAAGTCGGCGCACGGCGGATTACTGCGACAGAACGGAAGGTCCGAGGGGAGCGGGGGGGGGACGGCCGAAGGGCCAATGGCGGTCCACCGCGAGGGCTCGTCTTCCTCAGCCGGCGGGAAGACGCGCCCAGGCGGCGGAAGAGCCGCGCATCAGGACGTCACTGGGTCTTGCCGGCACCGGTGCTCGTACGGATCTTCGAGCTCCTGCTCTCGCTCTCGACCCGGTCACCGCCCTTCTCGCCCTTCGAGACCACGCCCTCGGTGGGCGGGTGACCGTCGGCGGAGACGATCTGCGACGCCATCACGTCGGCAGCCACCTCGGCCGCGAGGTCGTTGATGTTCTCCCCGGCCGCGTGGGCCGCCTTCTTCACTTCCATGACCACACCGACGGATGTCGTGACGACACCTCGCACCAGTGGCTTGAAGAGACGCTTGGCCAGGGGCGCGGCGATGAGACCGATGAGAAACGGCGGAACGATGGGAGGCATGATGCTCCAACCTCTCTGCGCAGAGCAGTGTATGACAGGGGACCCAGGGCACTGTGAACCCCGAGCACGCACAAAGGAGAGGGCGGAATCACCCACCTCCGGGGTCTTTTGACGTCCCGTGCCGAACGGCCTGCCGGGTCGGAATTCCTTGCCGATATGGTGAGCCGTCCGCTTCTGGATCACCGTAGTCGAGTCATGTCCGACGAGGCCAAACGGTCCCGGGGGTTTCACTCATGCGAGTGCTGTTCCTGTTCAGAGCGCTACGAGACGTAGTAGGCGACACTTATCAAGCCGCGCGTTTTTCTGATTACCCTATTAATTAACAGTGATCGGGGAGCCCACCCCGGGAAACCGGTTCCGCATCTTGCACGGACGAGTGAACCCCGGGTCGGCTGCTGGCGCACCGGCCGCTGCGATCACCAGCATGACCGGCATGGCCATCACGTATCCCCGAGCTGAGCGGGCTGCCCAGGCCCGGACAGCCGCAGTCCAGCTCGCCGCCGACGGAATCGACGGGGTGGTGTTCGGCTGGGTCGACAATGCCGGGCTCACCCGGGTGAAGTCCGTCCCCCTCACCCAGCTCGCACACGCCGCCGAGTACGGCGTCGGCGCCGCGCCCTGTTTCGACGTCTCCCTGGTGGACGACTCCTTCACCGTCGCGCCTTCGAGTACCGGCCCGGTGGGCGACCTGCGTCTCGTCCCCGACCTCGACCGGCTCGTCGCGCTGGCCGCGCAGCCCGGCTGGGCCTGGGCTCCGGCCGACCGCTACGCCCAGGACGGCACTCCGCATCCCGGCTGCCAGCGCGGCTTCGCCCGCCGGGTCACCGAGGCCATCGAACGGCGCGGGCTCTCGGTGAAGGCCGGGATCGAGGTCGAGTGGGTGGTGGCCGACAGCGCCGGGGCCCCCGCGACGCTCGCGCCCGCGTACGGGATGACCCGCTTCATCGAACACTCCGACTACCTGCGGGAGGTGCTGCGCGCCCTCACCGACCAGGGGCTGACCGTGCTCCAGCTCCACCCCGAGTACGCCGCCGGGCAGTTCGAGGTCTCGATCGCCGCCGAGGGGCCGGTCGAGGCGGCCGACACCACGATGCTGGTACGCCACACCATCCGAGCCGTCTCCGCCCGACACAGCCTGCGGGTCTCGTACGCACCCGTCTTCACCGAGGGCTCACTCGGCAACGGCAGCCACCTGCACCTCAGCCTCTGGCGACAGGGCCGCAACCTCGCGCACGGCGGCCCCGGCCGCCACGGGCTGCACCCCGACGCGGAACAGTTCCTCGCGGGCGCACTGGCCGAGCTGCCCGCCCTGCTGGCCCTCGGCGCGCCCAGCGTCGCCTCCTACCTGCGGCTGGTCCCCTCACGCTTCGCCGGGGCCTACCGCTGCTGGGGCCTGGAGAACCGTGAGGCGGCGCTGCGCCTGATCACCGGCTCCGCCGCCGGACAGGCCAACGCCGAGTTCAAGTGCTTCGACGCCGCAGCCAACCCGTACCTGGTGGTCGGCGGCGTGCTGGCCGCCGGGCTCGCCGGCCTGAAGTCCGGCCTGCCTCTTCCGCCCGAGACCCCGAGCGACCCCGCCGCCCTCGGCCCCGCCGCCCTCGGCCCCGCCGAGCGCCTCCCGACGAGCCTGCCTGAGGCGATCGACGCGTACGAGAAGTCCGCACTGCTGCGGCAGGCGCTCGGTCCCGAACTGTACGAGGCCGTACTGGCCGTCCGGCAGGCGGAGGTGGAGCTGTTCTCGGGGCACACGGACGCGGACGTCATCGAAGCCGTCCGCTGGCGCTACTGACGCGGACCAACGCTGCTCCGCCGGCTCCCGGCCGATGAACGGTCGAAGCCCCGTGGTTCGCCGTCGATTCGCTCGACTGCCTGTGCCTGTGACCGGGACGGTCCCGGGCCAGGCACCGTTGTGGTCCGCCGCGGGACGCCCGGGGCAGCCCTCGGCGGACCGCCGGCCGACGCGGCTGACATGGAGCTCGCCGGCTACGGGGGCGTCCGTATCAGCTCGCTTCGGCTCTGGGCGAGAACCCGAGAGCCGGATCATCAGCAGCGGGTCTCAGCGGCTTCACCATGTAGACCGCCTCGGTGCCGTAGCTCGCGGGCGGCGCGACCTCGGGCCGGGCGCGGTAGCCCAGCCGGGACCACAGCGTCTCGGAGCCGCACACGGCGACCAGCCCGAGGGACCGGTAGCGGGCCGCCCGGCCGGTCTCCTCCAGGTGCCGCACCATCCGGCGGGCCATGCCCCGGCCGCGCACCCGTTCGGCGATCGCCAAGTCGTGGAGGTGCAGGTTGCTTCCCCGGGTGCCCTCCTGTGCCGCGCCTTCTTCGGCCGGACTCAGGTCCGGGCAGCGGAACAACGGGTACGGCAGTGCGAGCACGTAGCCACCGAAGCCGCCCGCGTGCTCCAGCACGAAGCAGGTCGAGGGTGAGGCACGGTGCCGGGAGCGCAGCGCCTCGCGCCCCTCGGACAGGCCACTCGCTGCGTAGGCCCGTTCCTCCAACGCGACCACATCGTCCCAGTCCTCTTCACGGAGCGGCCGGATCCGGGTGTCGTTCACGCGTCTTCCCCGCTCACAGCCTGGCCACCGACACAGGTGTACGGCAGCGGCGGGAAGCCGTTGAAGCCGCAGGTGGCGTAGGAGGTGGCGTACGCGCCGCAGGAGTGAACCCACACCGGGTCGCCGGAGGCGATCGCACGCGGGACCCGTACCGGACTGCCCTCCTGGGCGTACGCGTCGTCGCTGTCGCAGGTCGGGCCGGCCACCACTGCGTTGACGAACTGCTCGCCGGAATGGGAGGGGAACTCCAGGCGGTACCGCAACTGGTCCATCTCGTAGAGGCCGTTGAACTTGCCGCAGCTGAGGTAGAGCCAGTCCTCACGGATGCCGTCGAGCCGGTGCCGGGAGGTGAGCCGCGCCACGTGGGCGCGGATCGCGCCGTGGTCGGCGACCAGGTGGCGGCCGGGCTCCAGCAAGAAGGCCAGCGGGGCGGCGCTGACGACGCGCAGCCGTTCCATGCCTTCGCGGATCGCCGTGAACATCTCGCGCAACGGCGGTACCAGCGGCCGGCCGCCTCGGTCGAGGACACCCAGGGCGGGCAGTCCGCCGCCGAGGTTGATCCGCTCCGGGGTGATGCCGCGTCGGCTGAGCGCCTTCAGAACAGCGGCCAGCGAGTCGATCGCCGCGACCCAGGCTTCGGCGGTCATCTGCTGGGAGCCGACGTGCACGGACAGGCCGGAGGGCAATAGTCCGACGGTGCGGGCGGCATCGAGCACCCGCGGCGCATCCTCGGGCGAGCATCCGAACTTGCGGCTGAGGCCCCACAGCGCACCCTCACCCGTACTGGCGATCCGGCAGAACACTCGCGAGCCGGGGGCGTGTACGGCGATCGCCGCGACGTCCTCGAGGCAGTCGGTGGCGAAGTCGCGCACACCCAGCCGGTAGGCCTCGGCGATGTTGCGGTCGGACTTGACGGTGTTGCCGTAGTGAACCATCCCGGGAGCCACCCCGGCGCGTAGTGCCTGGGCGACCTCCTGTGGGCTCGCCGTGTCGAAGCCGGAGCCGAGCCGGGCCAGGTGCCCGAGCACCTCGTCCACCGGACAGGACTTCATCGCGAAACGGACCGCGACACCGGGAAGTTCGGCGCACAGGGCGGCGTACTGGCGACCGATGCCGTCCAGGTCGTAGATGACGGCATCCTCGGTGGCGGCGGCGAGCGCGGCGCGCAGGGCGGGGCGGCCGTGCCGGACGGGGAGAGGCGCGTTGGCCGTGTTCGAGGCAGCCGGTGCGATCGGGGCGCGGTGGCTGGTTCTGTCATGATCGGCTGCCTGGCGCGGTCCGGCGATCTGGTGCGTTCCGGTGTTCTGAGGCCTCACGTGTGCACTTTCGGTCCGGCTGGATGATGGGCGCCAAGTACTCGCCGGCGCGCGGGAGATCAGGCAAGGGAGCCCGACGGCCGGCTGTACCGCCTGACCCGGACTCCCCGCACGCCGCACTCTAGGCACTTCCGGGACCTGCGGCTGCGCCTGCCGTGCACCCGGCGCGGCCGGCCCGCGAGGGCGCAACTCGCGGGCCGGACAGGCGCCCCTCGAGCCGCTGCGGTCCGTCCGCCAGACCTCCAGACCTCCAGGGCCCCAGGGCCCCCAGGGCCCCAGGGCCCCCAGGCGGCCTCCCACGCCGCCAAGGCCGCACCCCCTTCCGGGGGACATCCCGGGTCAATGCTCAGCCATCCTTTCGATCCCCCGATTCCGAATCACCCGAACGGCGTCGGTGTGCGCCTCCTCTGCCTTGACGATCAGGTGCCACCGAACGACTGTCGAAGACTTCCTGAAATAGCGGCATCGACAACTCGGCATTCTTCAGCACAAGCCACGGCGGCACCTCAAACAATGCGGCGTCAAGCAGTTGGGCGTTTCATCATGCTCACGAATTAACGCGTGGTGACCAGCCTGGTGTTCCGTGGGACGATGCGGCGGTGTTGATGTTCGACACGCCGGGCGACGCCAAACCGGTAGAGAACCGGTGAGGAAAGGAACGGACATGGAATTCCCTCAAGGTGAACTGATCGTGCCTGAGCGGAGCACCGCGGAATGACCGTCACCGAGGATCGGACCCTGTTCCACCAGACCGGCGTCGGCCTGCCCGTGCCGTTCGCCATTGTCGGGACCGGGATGCACCTGCCACCGGCGGTCGTCACCAACCAGGAACTCACCCGCACCCTGGACACCAGCGACGAATGGATCACCAGCCGCACCGGTATCCGCGAACGCCGTCGTCTGGACCCGCACTTGGCGACCTCCGACATGTGCGTCGCGGCCGCCGCCCCGGCCCTGGACTCCGCCGGCATCGCGCCCGCCCAACTGGACGCGGTCATCGTTGCGTCCTACACCGGGGATCAGCCGCTCCCGTCAACCGCGCTGATCGTCAAAGACGCCCTCGGCGCCCACTGCGCCCTGTCCCTGGACGTCACCCAAGCCGCCTGCGCCTCCGGCATCCAAGCCGTGTTGATCGCCGCGCACCTCCTGCAGAACCCCTCCATCACCACCATCCTGCTCCTCGCGGCCGACTGTGCCTCCAGAATCACCAATCCCACCGATCGCACCACCGGAGTCTTCTTCGGTGACGCCGCGGCTGCCGTCGTCCTCACCCGCAGCTGCACCTCCGGAGCGGGACTGCTCTCCTACGACCTGGGTTCCCAGTTGTCCTACGGCGTCCAGATCCCCGCCGGAGGCTCCCGCCTGCCCAGCACCACGGCCACCGTCGCCGCCGGCGACCACTATCTGCACATGGACGGCCGCGCCGTCTGGAACGCGGCCACCACCCGCCTGCCCGAGAGCATCACCAGCGCCACCCACCGCGCCGGCATGCCGATCGACCAGATCCGGCACTTCTTCCTGCACCAGGCCAACCTGAACATCCTCACCGAAACCATGGCCGCCCTGGGCATCCCCCCCGAGCGCGCCCCCGTCACAGTCGACCGACTGGGCAACACCGGATCAGCCGGCCTGTTCACCGCGCTCCACTCCACCTTCGCCGAAGGGGCTCTGGCCCCGGGAGACACCTACGTGCTCTCCGGGATCGGCGCGGGCTTCCAATGGGGATCCCTCTGCCTCCGACACGCCTGATGGCCCACAGAGATCGTGACGGTCAAGGTCGAGGGGAGAACGGAACTGTAGTCTCCGCCGGGGGCGGACTGACCCGTTCGCGGTAGGACGGCTGAGTGTCCCGGTGGACGTGGTCCGAGACCGAGTGTTCGACGCGACCTTCTCGAGGCAGTAGCAGCGGGCGCCCTGATGGTCAACGACGTTGGTCAACCGAGGGAGCTCAGACGGACCTGACGGTTGGCATTGTCCTTGTGGGTGTCCGCCAACCTCCACCAAGACGACCTCAGCCCATCCGGATTGCCACGCCCGCCGGCCTGGTGCCGTGGTCACCCCCTGTCGGGGCGGCCACGGCGGCTGGAGCACCGGCGAGGCGGGGTCCTGATCGACCTGCCGTTCTGGTTCAACTTCATGTTCCGGTCGGACATGCGAGAACCCGGAACGCCCGTCCCGGCCCCCGGCCGACAGCCGGACGACCTCATCACAATCGAACGGTTCAGTGACCATCCCGGACGTTATTTCACCTTCCAGTTCATCTGGGAGCCACCCCGGCTGCTGGTGTCCACGGGGGTGGGACGTCGAGGACACTACGGCGGACCACCCGTACGGCGCCCGGCACCGGACTCAATAGGGGCCTGCCCCGGTTGGCCGACTCTGACCTCGGCGCACATCCGGGACCTGACGGCCTGTCACCGGGAGGCGGGAAAGCGATCGGTGCTGTGCGCCCGCCGGACAATCGCGACGGACGCCCTCGTGTCATCATGTCCACCGGGTTTCCATCGCCCCCTGTTACCTGCACAGGCCAATCGTTATGATCATCTGAAGGGCATGGCGTCGGAGGTCTCGGCGCCGGGCATCGTTCTCGCGCAGCGAAACGTTCTTCAGGCGCATACAGCTACGGGGGAAATGACGTTGGAGCCACGCCATGTGCCACGGCGGTACATCGTCCGTTCGCAATTCACCTCCACCGGCCTCACGTGCACGCCCGCCGTGGCGGAGCGGCTGCAGCGCCCCACGGAGCCCTATCGATCACCCAGTCCCTCATGAGGGCCACCCGGGCCGTGCACCGCTCGGCGGCGAACAGGCAGGGCGATGTGTTCCCGCGCGCCGGCCTGTTGGAGATCGACGGAGTCGGTGTCGCGTTGGTGGGCGGGAGCCGGGCGGGCAAAACGTCGTTCATCATGGCTGCTGTGCTGAGCGGTGCCGGAACCATGATATGCAACGACGATGTGAGTCTCTCCGGACACACCGCCAGGGACGGCGCCACCGGTACGGGCTGGCCCCGATCGATCTCCGTACGTCTGGATACCCTGGACCTGCTGTTCGGACGCAGTGACGCGGGATCCACCAGAACATCGTTGTCACACCCCGCCAACGAAACGCTGCCGAGTCTGCGCTCTGGTCGGCGGATGGCACGACTCCGACCTCACGTCGGCCGGCCAGAAAGCGGCCGCCGAGATCGCCCGGGTGTTGCGCGCCGCGATTCCAAAGGACACACAGGTCGACCTGTTCTCGTCGGACCTGCGGCGGACCGCTCAGACGGCGGACCAGGTCGCCGAGGTGTTCGGCGTGAGGCCGATCATGGACCGCAGGCTGCGCGCAATGTACTTCCACGGTCGCCGCGACGACCTGTTCGAACAGCGGGGCGTACGCACCAGTGCCGCCGAGATCGAGGCCGCGGCCCTGCGCGCCCCCGAGGTGCGGGACGCGGCGGTGGTGCCGTCTCACGACCGTCGTGGAGCCGTCCCGTTCGTCGCTACCGCTTTGTCCCCTGACGAACTGGTCCGACGACTGCACGCCGAGCTGGAGGCGGCCAAGATTCCGGCGGTCTGCCGCGTGCTGCCCCGCCTGCCCGTCGGAAGCACCGGCAAAACCGACCGGACCGCGCTGCGGGCCCTCGTGGACGACACAGGAGGAGACGGCCACCGTGCTTGACATCGCCACCCTGGTGCGGACGCATGGCAGTCCGCTGTACGTCTACGAACGCGGCGCCGTGGAGCGGGCCTTCGCCGGGCTCCGCGCCGCGCTGCCCGCGCCTTCCGTCCTGTACTACTCCCTCAAGGCGAATCCGCACCCGCCGGTGGTGGAGACCCTGCGCCGGGCCGGCTGCCGGGCGGAGATCAGCTCCCCCGGTGAGCTGGACACCGCGCGGGGTGCCGATTTCACCGGAGCCGACTGCCTCTACACCGGACCGGGCAAGACAAGCACCGAGATCGACTACGCGCTCCTCCGGGGTGTGCGGCGGTTCTCCGCCGAGTCCGCCGACGACGTGCACCGCCTCGGGCGTGCGGCGCTCGCCCATGGCACCGAGGCGACCGTGCTGCTGAGGGTCAATGGTGACACCGTGGGCGCCACCGGCCTACGGATGACGGGCGCGCCCACGCAATTCGGTGGGACGAGGCGCAGGTCACCGCCGATCCGACCCGCTTCACCGACGTCCCGGGCACTCGCCTCGTCGGCGTGCATCTCTTCCCTGTCAGCAATGCCCGCGACGAGGACGGCCTCATCGACGCCTTCCGGGCGAACATCTCCCTGGCGGCACGGCTGCGGGACCGGTCCGGCCTGCCGATGGACGTCGTCGACCTGGGCGGCGGCTTCGCCGTGCCCTATGCCCGCCCGGGACCACGGCCGTCCTACCCCTCGCTGTACGGGGCACTGCACACCGCGCTCGACGAGGGGCTGCCCGGATGTCGGAACGGGGACGTCGAGGTCGCCTTCGAGTCCGGCCACCATCTGGTCGGCGACTGCGGTCACCTGGTGACCACCGTGCAGGATGTCAAGCGCAGCCGCGACCAGACGTTCGTGGTGCTGGACGCCGGTGTCAACCACCTCGGCGGACTGACCGGTCTGGGGCGGCTGACCCTGGCCACGGCCACTCCCGACCCGGGGACCGGCCCGACCACGCCGGCCACTCTCGTCGGGCCGCTCTGCACACCGGCCGATGTCCTCGGCCGAGGCGTGCCGATTCCGGCCGTCCGAGCCGGGGACCCGCTCGTCTTCTCGAACACCGGGGCGTACGGGCTGACCGCGAGCCTCGTGGCGTTCCTGGGGCGTCCCGCTCCGGCCGAGGTGTCAGTGCGCGGGACCGAGGTGGGATCCGCGACCAGGCTCCGGCTCACTCATGAACCGATCATCGCGGCCGACCCGGAATCGGAGCTGGTATGACCCAGGCCGTGACGACCGCGACCGCACTGGTGTCCGTCCTCGCGGAGCACGCCGCGAAGGCCGACGCGGAAGGCGTCTTCCCGCACGAGAGCGTGCAGGCTCTGCGCGAAGCCGGCCTCTTCGGCCTGTTGGTGCCCACCGAGTATGGCGGCATGGGCGGCGATCTCGGTGACCTGGTCGAGGTGGCCGCGCTCCTCGCCGGCGGCTGCCTCTCCACTGCGATGATCTGGGCGATGCACTGCCAGCAGACCGACGTCGTCGTCCGGCACGCCGGGGAGCGTCTACGCACGGAACTGCTCCCCCGTATCGCCGAAGAGGGCTACTACCTCGCTTCGGTCACCACCGAACCGGCTAAGGGCGGTCATCTGCTCAGCGCGTCGTCGGCCATCGAGGCCGACGAGACGGAGCTGCTCGTCCGCCGCAGTGCCCCTGTGGTCACGGGCGGCGAACACGCCGACGGCTTCCTTGTCACCATGCGCGCCGCTCCGGACGCGCCACCGAACCAGGTCAGTCTCATTCACCTGCACCGCGGCCAGGCCGATACACGGGTGGTCCGGGACTGGAACGCGATGGGCATGCGCGCGACGCGCAGCGTCGGCATGGAGCTGGACGGTGCCACCGCTCCGCATCAGGTGGTCGGAACACCCGGCGAGTTCCGCAGGGTCGCCATGGACAGCATGATCCCGGCTGGGCACCTGGCATGGTCGGCCTGCTGGCTGGGGGCCGCCCGTGACGCGCTGGACGCCCTGGTCGCGCTGAGCCGCTCCCGGCAACGACCCGGCGGTCTCGACACGAGAAGCGAGCTGGTCCGGCACCGTCTGGGCCGTGCCCGCGTCGACCTGGAGCTGGCCAGCGCCTACCTGCTCCGAGCCCGGGACGAGGTGCTGCTACGACGGCGCACCGGCGCTTCGATGGACGTCCGCGCCCTGCACATGCAGCTCGACACCCTGAAAGTCGCCTGCTCCGAGCTGACATTCTCGGCGGTGGACCGACTTGTCCAGTTGGGCGGCACGATGACCGGATACCAACGGGACGCGGCCGTGCCACTGGAGCGACATTTCCGGGATCTGCGCTCAGCGAGCCTCAACTACTCCAACGACCGGCTTCTCGGTGCCATCGGCACGCTGACGTTGCTGGACGGCGCCGGACAGCTGTTCTGAGCCCGACGACAACACGACCACACCACAAGCCCACGGGCGAAGGCGGTACGGCATCCGACGCCGCCCCCGTCCACGGCCGGGCCGACAGCCCTGCTCACCGGGTCGTCCCAGACAAGAAGAGGTGTACACATGACCGAGCGGCATTGGACAGGCCCGTTCGAGGAGACCCTGCGCGCGTATCTGACGCTTCTGCCCGCCGACAGACCGATCACCCCACAGCTCAGGCTCATCGACCAGGGCCTGGACTCGCTGGCGACCGTCAGCCTCCTGCTCGACCTGGAGGAGGCATTCGAGGTGACCGTCCCGGATCATCTGCTCAACGAGGAGACGTTCGCCACACCCGCCGGGCTCTGGTCGGTCATCGAGTCCCTGCTGGCTCGGAAGCACGCCGAATGACCCCACCTCCCGCACCGCGGACGGCGCCCGGCGGAGCGCGTACTTCCGGAAACCCGGAAACGACACACCGGGCCCTGCGCCCCGGCGCAGCGAGCCGTCCCGCCATCCAGCCCCATGGCCAACTCGACGAAGGGAGCACTTCATGAACCTGCCGGCTGCGACACCGGACCTCGCGGCGGTGAAAGGAACTGCTATGGAGGGCGACACCTTCCCGCTGACCTCCGGTCAGGCGTCGGCATGGATGGCCTTCGCCAGGACGCCTGCGTCCCGTCTGGCGAAGCCGCGCTGGTGGAGCGTGCCGGTCGACGTGCCGGCCACCCTCGTTTCCACGGCCGTACAGGTCGTCATGGAGCGCCATGAGGCGCTGCGTTCACGGGTCGTCGCCGGCACCGGGCCGGGACTGTCGCAGCAGGTGGATCCCCTCACGTCGCCCGTGCTGCGGATACGTGAGGACCTGGAGATCGACCTGGACGACCATGTGGCACTGGGCCTCGTCCTCGACGGCTTGAAACGCGAACCGTTCGATCTGTGCGACGAGTGGCCCGTACGGTGGTTCCTCGGCCGTCAGCCGTCCGGGAACCACGCGCTTATCATGATCGTCCACCACTTCGCCGCCGGGTTCGCGGGATGCGCCGTCCTCCTGAACGAGGTCACCGCAGTCCTGGACAACCTGTTGGACGACCGGCCTGCGGACCACGGTCTTGCGCCGGTGAAGGGCCCTCGTCAGCTACTTGCCGAAGAAGACGGGCCGGACGGTTCCCGGGCGGACGACAGGGCGCGGGCATCGATGCGCCGGCTGCTGGAGGACCTGCCCAGCACGCCCTTTCCCGCGGCCCGGACGCCCGAGGACGTCATCACCCTCACACCGTCCCGCCCGACCCGGCGGGTCGGGGCCACCCTCATGTCACCGGCGGCCCTCCACTGTGCCACGGGGCTCGCCCACAGCTGGGGCGTACCGGTCTCGGCGGTCGTACTGGCCGCGGCCTCGCTGGCCGTCAGGCCCCTCCTGGTCGACGAGTCGGCCCTGATGTGGCAGATGTTCGGTGACAGGGCCGGTCGCTCGGCCCGCTTCTCGGCCGCATGCTACGAACCCCTCACGTCCCTGTTCGACGCGTCCGCGCTGGCCTCGGAGGACGACCTGAGGGCGGCGGCGTCGGAGACCTACCGCCGTCTGATCAGGACCCTGCGGACCCGGCCGTTCGGCGAGGGCGCCTTCCGCGAGGAGGTGCACAGCATCTCCGAGGAGAGAGGCGTTCGGATCGAGACACCGTTCTGGTTCAACTTCCTCACCCGGGGCGAGGGCCCGGAGCTCTCCCTCGACGAGGTCTCCGACCGGTGGGACGAACTCAGCCGGACGGACCGGACGGTCAGCTACGAGGGGGACGAGTTTCCCGGAGGTGATTTCGCCCTCTACGCGTGGCGTGACGCCGGACATCTGGAGGTCGGGCTGTATGCCCACGAACGCTATGCCGGCACCGACACCCTCCTGGCCGTTCTCCGCCGTTTCGGCGACATCCTGTACCGGCACGCGGTCCCGCAACGGACACCGAACAACGCCGATGACGCCTTGCTTCGCCCCCGTACTCCTCACCGGGTACGTCTACAGGGCAACCGCTGGGCCGACACCGCCGTGGTACGCAATGTCCTGAACTCACTGCCGGGTGTCGAAGTCACCGACCTCCGTCTCGACGGTACGGACGCACCGACTCTCCACGTCACCCTCCGGGCGCCGGCGGGCCGTTCCGTCGAAGCGCTGCGCACGTCGGCGCTGACGAAGCTCGACGTTCCCGGATTCGTCATTCCCGACGTAGTGACCATCGCGGGCCGGACCGTACCGTCGGGCGGGAGAAGCGCACCCGCCCCGCGGTCCGCCTCCCTCGACGACCTTCTCGACAACGTCTGCCGCATGTGCTCGCTCACCGAGGTGGATCCGCTGCGCAGCTACTTCTCGGCCGGTGGTACGGTCCGAGGCCTGGGCTCAGTCCTGCAGGCGCTGACGGCACAGGGATGGACCGGCCTCACCTGGCGGGACCTGTGCTCACATCGGTCCCTCACGTCCCTCGCCGCCGAACTGCGGCGCGTATGAGCGCAGCCCACCCGCGCTCCGGGCCGGCCCGCATCAGCCCCTGCCCGCGCTTCCCTCATCGGAACGACATGACCATCCGTTATGCCGCGCTGGACCTGGACGGCACCCTGATCGACTCCTCCGACCGACCTTACCCGGGTGTGGTCGAGGGTCCACAAGCGTTGCGCGCACTCGGTGTGCTACCCCTGCTGGTCAGTGGTCGTGCGGCCCGCTCGTTCCGCGATCTGCGCCATCTGGACGACCTGTTCGCCCAGGTGGACGACGAGGTGCTGCTGAGCGAGGGCAACGTCCTTCTCTCCTTGGGGTCCGGCCACCTGTCGTTCCCGTTGACCTGCAAAGCCGAGGTGCTCCAACGGCTGACGGACGAGCCCGGCATCGATTTGGTGGCAGAGCACTCGGGAGAGTTCCATGCCACGCCCCGCGTGCCACGGTCCAGTTCGCCATGGCCTACCGGGTGTTCCGTCGGCGCATCTCGATCACCGGTCCGGCGCCCGATGCCGCCGTCCCGGTGACCGCCGTGACCGTCTTTCACAGCCGTACGCCCGTCCCGGACCTGGTGGTCGGGCTGGACTGCGAGGTGGTGGACATCACCCCGTTCGGGGCACAGGTGGTCCGACCACGTGGCACCGGTAAGGCGGGCTCGCTCGCCCGGCAACTGCGCCGCCGCTTCGGGGAGCCAGATCTGAGCCGGGCCCTGGCGGTCGGTGACGGCCGCAATGACGCAGCCATGTCCGAACCGCTGTCCCAGGAGATCGAACCGGTCCGCCTGCCGTCCTTGCCCGCGCCGCGGCCGGACGAGGTCACCGTGATGCTCGAACTGCTCGACACGCATCTGGACTGGAATCAGGTGCTCGGCATGCTGAGCGTGCACCGCGTCAGCGGCATGGCGTGGCATGGCAGAACGTGCTGCGGTACGCCATCGAGCACCGCCAGAACTGGCTCACCCGCGGTTCCATCTGCACTTCACACCGACCAGTTCGTCCTGGCTGAGCCTGGTGGAGCGGTGGTTCGCCGAGCTCACACAGAAGAAGCTCAAGCGCGGCGTCCACCGCTCCGTCCAGGCCCTCGAACGCGACATCCGTTCCTGGCTCGCCGACTGGAACGAACACCCCAGACCGTTCGTCTGGACGAAGACCGCCGACGAAATCCTCGACAAAGTCGCCGCATACTGCCGACAAATCTCCGACTCAGGACACTAGAGTTCGCGCAGCTTCGTGGTGAAGACGTGGGCCGCGACCTTGTCGCCCAGGGCGAGGCCGTCCTCCGCGTCCCACGGGAAGTGGACCCCGAGCCAGACCCTGCTGTAGGCGTTCTCGGTGGCCGCCGCGCTGAAGCTGGTGAAGTGGCGGGTCTTCACCGGTGACTGGGGTTCGTCGGTGGTCATGTCGAAGGCGATGCCGTCGCTGCCGAAGTAGCGCTTCATCACCCCCGCCCAGGCTGCGGCGAACGTCGCATGTCCCGAGGCCCAGGCCGGGAAGCAGGGGTTGACGTTGACGCCCTCGGGGGTCTTCAGCAGCGGCTTCCACTCCGGGTCGAGCCCGCCCTCCCGGATCGCCGACACCGGCCGCCACAGGTCGATCGGCGTCAGGAACTTCACGTCCCGCACCGCGATCCCGGCGTCCGCCATAGCGATGGAGACGAGCGCGAACAGCCGGGCGTTGTCGTACGTGTTCAGGCCGCGGGCCTGGGCGACGTCCCGGGTCGCCTGGAGCAGCTGGCCCGGCGGCTTGTAGGTGCCGTCCAGGTCGTTGGCCCAGAACCAGGCCGCGGCCTCCTGGTCCGGGGTCCGGTTGACGACGGGGGTACGCGCGGTCGGCCGGTCGGCGCCGAACGACCGCACCGCCTCGACCTGCGCCTTGTAGGCGTCGCTGGCCAGCAGCTTCTCGTACGTTCCGTACAGGCCCGGGGTCGCCGGGCGGAACTGTGAGCCGGAGGTGAGGGCGAAGGGCTTCATCCGGCCCCAGAACGGCGTGACCGCCTGGCTGTCGCTTTCGCACGAGGGGTCAGGCATGTCCGGGTAGCTGGTGGGCCGCCACGCTCCCGGTTTGTCGTCGCCGACGTAGACCTGGGGGTTGTCGGAACCGTCGCCGTCGCGCGCGTCCTCCATCTGCGTGACCATGCGGTTGACTACGGTCAGGTCGAGCAGGTCGAACTCGGTGGGCTCCGTGCCGAACCGCTCACGGAACTTCTCGTCGAGGAAGTGGGCCTGGTTCTCGCCGTACAGCCCCAGCAGGATGTTGTACGCCGTACGGCCGATCACCCGCTCCTCTTCGGCGGGGCCCTCGATCCAGCCGTCGTACTTGTGGGCGTAGATGTATGGCTCCGAGGCGATCTTGCCCTTCCACTTCAGCTGGTACGAGCTCTCCGCGTCGTAGATTGCCGCGTTCATCATCGCCGCCGCACGGGCCATCGGCCCCGGCCCGCCGCCTTCGCGCCGGACAACCTGGAGCAGGACGTCGTTCCAGTAGTGGACGGGATCGGCGATCGCGTGTTGCGGCAGCGCCGCCTGCGCGGTCTGCGGGGCGACGGTGAGCACGCTGCCGGTGGCGGCCAGCACCATCGCAGCGGACAGGGCCCGGCGCCACATCCCCGTGTGCGGCCGAACGGTTCGGGTACGTGCGGACATGCCTCAACTCCCCGTTGGCATCAGCTTCCTCCGCCGCCGGACGGCGGCGAGGGCGATACTGGCGCACACACCGCCTGCATGACATGGACACGCCCTGTTTGGGTGGCGGAATGGCCGGTCCCGCCCCCCACGACGACGCAAAGCCGACCGGCCCCGCCGACACGCGTACGCGCCTTCGGCGCGGCACGGCGTACGGGCCTGAGGCGGAGGAGAGTTCGCGGGTTCCGCGTCGGCGGGGAGGGGAGGTGCTGCCGCCGCCCGGCCCCGTCAGGACGTCATCCCGCCGTCGCGCTCTCCCTGACCGGCGCTCGGCGTGCTGGGCGAGTGTCCAGGTGGACCACGACGGTGGTGTAGAAGCGGTGCACGGCGTCGTCGACGCTGCGGATGAAGCCGGTCTCGGCGTTGCCGCGGCTGCTTCCCACGCTCTTGAGCAGGGACAAGCGGAACCCGGTGATCCTGGTGCCGTTGTCCTTTGGGAGCAGGTCCGCCGGTTCGGGGCGCAGCCGCTCCAGGGTTCCGCGCGGCCCTCCGGTCTCGCTGTCGACGGAGAGTCTCGACGTGGAGGTCCGCCGGTGCCTCGGCCAGCCGCCGGACGAGCCGCTTGGCCCAGTTCAGAGGGTAACTCTGCTCAGGGGCCGGAATCTCGATGAAGGTGCGCAGTTTGCCGGTGCGCAGGACGGCGCTGACGGCCAGGACGCCGGGGGTGCCGTCGATGCGCAGCTCCGCCTGGAGCCGTCCGTCGAGGCAGAGCTGGTCGGTGAGGAGATCGCGGCGCTCGTTGGGGTCCGTTCCGCGCTTGGCGCGCTGGACGGGCAGCACCTTCCGGCCGAGTTCGCCACCCAGCCTGAGAGGCCGGTCTGAGAGTGTTTGACCGTGACTTGTTTTGAAGGACGCTCATCAGCGGTTGCTTCGAAGGCGCTGTCCGGTGGGGCGACAGGCGATACTCGGCCTGTGGACTGGTTGGAGCGAGCTCGGGCGGCGGAACAGCTTCAAGAATGGGACGTGGCGATCACTCTGGTAAGCGCCCACGCCGAGTGCTTCTCCGACGATCCAGACATGCACGACAACCATCTGTGGCATATGGATCTGCTGGCCAGGGCGGAACGGATTCCAGAGCTTACGGAGCGCGCCCTCACGGATAGCCACGCACGTCGAAGACTTAACAGATCGCTTCGAGAGCGGGGCATGGAGGCGGCGCTGCGTGACCGCGCCGAGGACGGTGACCGTGGCGCCTTGTACGTCCTTGTTCGACTGATGTGCGAGACGGATCGGGTGCAAGAAGCCCAGAAGGTAGTCCAAGACATCGGCCCGGACGACCAGTACGCACACCAGATTGCGGCCAAAGGATGCCGGCCATAGGTGTCCGGCTATGACTTTCTCGTAAAGTTACCAGTGTCGACCTCGTTGAGAATGCCGAGCTTGACCAGGCGTTTCAGCTTGGCGTGGGTGCCTTCGACGTTCTTCGGCAGCAGTTCGTGACCCAGGGCTTGGCAGACATCCCTGGCCCGTAGTGGTCCGGGCGCATGATCGGGCGCGACGCTAGTCCTGGCGCGGCGGGCAGGTCAGGACCGGAAGGTCCAGGCCCAGACGTCCCGCGGCGTCCAGCGAGCCCTGCAGAATCTCTGTGAGGGCCCGGACGTCGTCCTGCGCGTCGTGGGCCCGCTCCTGACGCACGCCGTAGTGCGCGGCAAGCGTCCCCAGCTTGAGATTCGGTGTCGCGGGCGCGATCAACCTGTTGAGAGCCAGGGTGCCCAGACGTCTGCTTACGGGCACCCACCAGCGGACGCGTGCGAACTCGTGGGCCAGGAAGTCGTAGTCGAACTGCGCGTTATGGGCGACAAGGACGCGACCGCTCAGCAACGCACCAACCTGCGGCGCGATCTCCTCGAAGGTGGGTGCGCCTGCCAGGCGCACTCGGGTGAGCCCGTGGACATGCACAGGCCCCGGGTCGCAGCCCGGGTCGAGGAGCGTGGAGAACTCGCCGGTCCGCCGGCCGTGTCCGTCCAGCGTGACGACCGCGAGGGACAGGACGCGGTCCCGGCCGGGCCTCAGCCCGAGGTCTCCACGTCCACCAGCGCCCAGTCGTGCAAGTACTCGGGTAGCGTGGGCCACTTCGGGCTCGCTGACAGCAGGGCCATCTCGGGCCCCCTCCCGGTGCGGCAAGCGGCAGCGGCCCTCTCGCGCTCATGGTGGATCAGGAGATCTTTCCACGCACAGGGCACTCTTGCAGCGGATCTCGCCCAGAGGCTCCGCTACCGCTTGGGGCACACCGTCTCCGGCGGACTACTGAGGCCAGTGGTCCAATTCGTCCGTCAAGGAGTCGGGCCGGTGGTCCGTCAGCCGGGCGGGCTGTACCTCTCAGGGACAACAGGGTCACACCACGACCGCACATCGGCGGCGGAGCCAGGGAGAGCGTAAGTACTGGTACGGCCTCCCACCATCGCCCCTTGCAGTTGGTGCCGCCGGATGTACCCCGTACAGTCAGGCCTCGCCGACGCCGCCCAAGAACCTCAACCGCACCTGACGGTTGTGATTCGAGACGCTCGTGTCCGCCAACCTCCGTTGAGACAACCCCGAGGATAGCTGGCCTCCCTGAAGGGAGGCAGGTCGCGCTCCTCGGTCCTCCCGGGGCCCGCCGCTCTCGAGCACTCGCACACCCTTTGTCAGAACCTCTTGGTCCCGGCCGTCGGCTCCGTCTCCGGCCAGGACGGCCTCCGCGTCGGCGCCACCAGCCGCCCGCCCCGCGACCGCCCCACGTGGACCCGGCCTGTCCCACCGAATCGAGAGCAGATCGAGATGACGTGCACAAGTTGCTGGGACCCAACGCAAATGCACCGGGCCACCATTTCCAGTCACGGCAATGTGTACGGGCCGGTCCGGTGGAGTTCCAGGGTTGTGGCGAGGCGGATGACGGCGGTGTGCCAGTGGGAAGCGGCGGGGGCCGGGCCGTGGGTGCGGAGGGTAGTTGTCACAGCGGAGACCTTGTCCGCGGTGGTGTGGAAGCCGGTTCGGTGCAGGAGGGCGGCTGCTGATTCGAGGGTGTCGTGGTCGGTGGCAGTCAGGTTCTTCAGGCCGTGGTGGGCGGCCTCGGCGAGGGCGGCGAGGGCCTGTTCCAGGGCGGTGGTGAGGGGGTCGTCCCGGGGGGGGGCGGGGCGACGCGGAGGGCGGTGTCGCCGTCGCCGGGGGCGAGGTCGGGGACGAGGACGCCGTGGGAAGTGCGGACGGCGAGAGGGGCGAGGAGGACCCTGCCCCGGTCATGGCGGAGGGAACCGCTGATCCGGTCGGCGGTGCCGGAGGCAAGGGCGTCGGCCAGGGCGTCCAGGATGCCGGGGCAGTGGGGGTTGTGCGCGGTGCTCAGCAGGGCCTCGTTGCCGGCCGGGTCGTGAAGGACGGCTTCGAGGCGCTGCGCGGCCGCGTCGTACCGCACGGGTCCGGCCTCCGCGACGGCGAGGACGCGCATGGACTCGGCCTCCACTCGAGGGCGGACGATGCGTCCCTCGGCCATGCCGCGGAGCATGGGGGCGGGTACCAGGGAGCGGCGGGAGGGGTCTTCGGAGACCAGCAGGGCATAGTTCCAGGAGTACTTGATCTGGTCCTCGGTGGTGTCCGCGCCGCCCTGCACAGTGAGCGTGGAGGTGCCGCTGACGGCTGCCGCGATGAGCTCGGAGAGCAGCGACTTGGCCGTGCCGGGTTCGCCGACGAGCATCAGGCCCCGGTTGGTGGCCAGGGTCACCAGGGCCCGTTCGACGAGCGAGGGGCTGCCGACGAACTTGCGGCTGATGCCGGCGTCCGGGTCTCCGACCACGAAGCGGAGGCGGCACGGAGGCTGAGCTGCCAGCCGGGCGGCCGCGGGTCGGTGTCCCCGGCACGCAGCTCGGCGAGTTCGTCGGCGTGGCGCACTTCTGCGGGCGGGCGCCGCAGGCGGGGCGGGTGCGGGTCGCTCACTGTGGTCAAGGCGGGGCTCACTTGGCGGTGATGTCGGTCAGGTCGCCGAGGATCTCGGAGGCGATGACGGGGTCGATCTCGCCGAGGCGGTGCGGGTGCGTGTGGTTGCGCCAGTAGTCGCCGGGGGCGGTGTCGATCCAGATGGTCTCGAGGGTCTGGTCGGGGAACGCGTCGACCATGCCGACGGCGATGCCGCCGTCGAGGGCGATGACGAGGTGGCGGTCGCGGGTGATCGGGCGGGAGAACCAGCGTTCCACGCCGTTGTCCTCGGGCGTGCCGCGTTCCCAGCCGCGCTTGGTGAGGCCGAGGAGTTTGCCGACGGGGACGGTGACGCCCTCGAAGCGGGTCAGCCGGTGGCCGGTGGCCTCCTCGTCGGTGAAGGCGTGCACGGGGCGCCCGAGCTGCGGGAAGGGCTGGAGGATCTCGTAGTCGGCGAAGAGGTCGGCCCAGGCCTCGAGTTCGTCTTTCAGATGGAGGGGGTGGGCGAGGCGCACGATGGCGTCGGCGGGGAGGGTCCATGCGTCGTCGTGGACGTCGGCGAGGGTGAGGTCCTCGGCGACACGGAACGCGGTCACCATGCCGTCGCCGCCGCCGAGCCAGACCAGGCGGCGCACCAAGTGGCGCAGAAGGGGGTGTTCGACGAGCAGTTCGCGGAACTCGGCGGCGGTCCAGGAGCGACCGGTGACCATGGCGGCCTCCAGGCGGCGCAGCTGGTCGGAGGCAATGGTCCGGACCTCCTTCTTGAGGGCGGCGAACCGCTTGCGCTCGGCGGGAGCGAGTTCCGGGTCGTCCTTGACGCCCGGGGTCGGCAGGGCCTTGCGGAGCTTGCCGGTCTCGTCGCGGACACAGGGGCGGAGCTGTTCGTCGAAGGTGACGGTGAAGCGGCGGGGCCCGTAGTCGATGACGGTGCTGCCGTCGTCGGCGAGGCCGAGGTCGGGTACCAACCGGTCGGCGAGCTGGTCGGTGGTGAGGCCGAGGCCTTCGGCGACCTCGTCGATCTTCTCCCGGGCTCTCTTCTTGAGGGCCTTGAACGGCACACGCCGGGAGATGCCGTGCAGATGGCGCAGGGCGGTGTCGGTGCCGATCGCCGCGAGGACGGTGAGGCCCTCGACGGCCCGGTGGTGGGCGTTCTCACCGGGCCATGCGCGCACGAGGGGGGTGAGACGGCGGACGGTCTCGTCGTCGCCGAGGAGGCCGAGGGCGTGGAGGGCCCAGCTGTCCTTGGCCGGCATGCCGTGAAACCGCCACGTCTCGAAGAGGGCCCAGGCGAACTCGGCGAGGGAGCCGGCGTCGCAGTGCTCGGTGACGGTGGCGAGGCCGGGGTAGACGTCACCGGGCTTGGAGATCTGCAGCATGGTCGTCATGTGGCGGACGGCGTCGGCGGGCAGGGCGCCGCGGCCGCCGGTGAGCCGGATCTGCGGGAACAGGGCGGGGTCGGCCCAGGTACAGGGGGACGGCATCCTCGCCGGGAGGGCGGCCTCCAGCGGATCGCCGGCGAGGAGGTCGGCGACGATCTCCTCAGCCTCGGCGCCGCAGTCGGCGGCGATCTCCCGCACGGCCTCGGCGCCCACCTCTGCCGCGAGTTGCCGCAGGGCGTGTTCGGCGTGGGTGCGGAGCGTGCCCGCCGGGCCGACGGCGTCGGGAACGAGGAGGGCGGCCGCGGCCCGGCCGTGGCGGAGGAGCCAGGCGAGAACCGTGGGCCTCACCGACTGGCGGCGCACCAGCCACTCGGCCATCTGCCGGGCCACCTCGACGCTGCGGTAGGGCAGCAGCAGGCCGCAGGCCGTGGCCGGGTAGCGGGCGGCGAGCCGGCTCAGCATCGGCAGGGCGTGCAGGCCGTGGCGGGCGGCGACGGGCCTGAGGTGGCTCTCGGTGTCCCAGACGTGCTCGGGGGCGAAGGCGTCGAGCAGTGGGCGTACGACGTCCTCGGGGCCGGTGACGAAGAGGCGGGCGGCGTGGATGTTGCCCCGCCACGTCCCCTGCTGCATCTGCTGGGTCTCGCGGGACCAGTCGTGCTCGCGCCACCAGGGGGTTTCGGCGACGACGGTGGCCGCCCATGCCTCCCGCTCCCCGGGCTTCCAGGCCACCTCGGCCTGTGGCGCCCCGGGGACGTCGCGGGCCACGCGGGCCTTGCGGTTGGTGCGCTTCCGGGTCCACGGCGGGGCGACCAGCAGGGCGGGGAGCGCCTCCGCAGGCGCTTCTGCGTCCCGTTCGCCCCGCTTCAACAGCGGGGCGACGACGGCTGCGGACGCTTCGGGCAGGGCGGGCAACGTCTCCTTCGTGAGCTCCGGGTGGGTCACCACGTGCAGGGGCAGCAGCATCCGGGAGAGGGACGCCTCTTCGCTGTCGCCCGCCGCGGCGGCGGAGAGCAGCCGCAGGGCCCGCCGCGGGTAGCGGTTCATGGCGTCGAGCAGGGCGGGGCGAACATTGCGGTCGCCGCCCTTCTTCAGGAGCAGGCGGAAGGCGTCGTCGGTGGGCAGTTCGGCGGCCCAGCCCGCGACGTCCCGGTGTCCGTGGGATCCGTAGGCTCCGTCGAACGCGTCCTCCAGCAGGGACCCGACGGCGGGACCGAGCCGGTTCGCGAAGGTGGCGAGCAGTTGGAGGTTCCAGCCGTTCCAGCCGAGTCGTGCACCTTCACCGATGCGGGCGATCTGCTCCGGCCGGTACAGGGAGAGAAGGAGCATGCGCCGCAGGACGGAGTCGTTCGGTATCGGGCCGTCGCAGCACTCGTCGACCCAGGCATGCTCCTCGGGTACCAGGTAGGAGACCACGATGCGGCGCTGGACGCTGTCCCGGAGGCCGGCGAGGGCTTCGACGGTCCGCCGTCGGGTCTCCTCGTCGACCGCCGCGAGCAGGTCCCGGATACGGGCAGCGGTCTCCCACACGTAGTAGGTCTGATAACCGGTCACTCTCCGCAGCGCCGCGTCGTACCGTCGGGAACCCGCCTGCATGTAATGGGGGTTGACACATCCCAGCTCCACGACGGCACGGGCGGCGAACGGCAGGCCGTGTTCGGTCACGCAGGCGTCGACGAGCACGTCCACCATCGTGTAGTGCCAGCCGACGGCGATCTCCACGGCGGCTCCGAGCGGAGAGGGACTGCCCTCCCGGTGGGCCCGGCCCTCCTTCACCAGCTCTGGGTCGCTGCCGGATGAGGAGAACATCTCCTCGAACCAGGCCACCTCCTGCGCGTAGCGGCGAGCGGCCTTCTCCACCGCGTCCTCGGCCGGCTTCGCGGCGGCCCGGAGCACGGGCAGGGCTCGCAGCCAGGCGGTGGGCATCTCGAACCGGTCCTCGTCTGCAATTTCCTGGTGCATGGCGCTGTTCCTCCCCGTCACCCGTTGCACGGGGACCTCATGAGCAGTTACCGATCACGTTAGACTTCGGCACTGACAACGGTCGTGCCCGTGCACGCCCGGGCGGCGGCACATCCGAATCGCAGGATCCCCTGCCCCCGAGTTCCCCTTCGCCTCGTCCTACCAAAGTGCTGGCATGCCGACGAAGCGGGGCGGACAGAACCCGAACCCTGTCACATCTGGTGATCAGTACGTGAACACACGCGCCGTCAAGGGCGGCGACGGGAAGTGGCGACTGGAGCCGATTCCTGGTGTACCTGGGTGCAGGTTGCTGTACCGCCAGCAGACGAGGAACCCGTCGGCAGCCTTGACAGCAGCCTCACTCCGGGGGCAGTTGGTGCGGCCGGACCCGCCATCTACACTTCGCACCGAGTCGGCGCCCTATCCGAGGAACCTCAACCGCACCTGACGGTTGTGATTCGAGACGCTCGTGTCCGCCAACCTCCGTTGAGACAACCCCAATGGTACCGAGTCGCCCCAGGGGATCGGGCATGACCTGACGCTCGAGAAGGCTCGGAGGCAATCGGCCGACGCTATCGCCTCGTCGCACGACGCCTCAGACAGGAGTGGCTTGACAGGCAGGCGCCTGCGCCTGCGCCTGCGCCTGGCCATGCAGGTGCGCCTTCTGGTCGATCACCACATGACTGGCAGTTCGCCGGCACTCGCTGTGCAGGACTCGCATCACCGGCGGTCCCTCTTTCGTACACTTCGAGTGATTCTCGGAGTGGTTTCCCCCTCTGCCGAAGTAGATCGAGTCAGGCATACCTCGGAGTACAAGGCGAGCATCCTCGCGGAGTACGAGACGTCGGACAAGAGGGGCCCGGCCGGCACTGCGGCCGACACATTCCGGGGGCCTCACCGCTTCAGGGGCTCGACCATCCGCCGGCTGTCTTTCAGTCGTTCGGTCTGCTGGTGAATCAGCTGGCGTCGTTCGCCGTCCTGCCGGACGTGAGTCTGGTGATGCTCTGGCGGAGGCGGCGGGTGTCCAGCGAGGCCACCGAGGTGGCGGCCTGGAGATGCGCTTCGAAGCAGGCGCGGTACGGGTGGAGCGCCACGGCGAGGTCGGGATGGGACTCGGCGAACTCAGTCAGGTCGGCGAGGTCCCTGGTGGTGGCGCCGGAGAGTCGGCTGAGGTCGCCGAGCCGTTCGAAGAGCTCGCCGAGACGACCGGCCGCGGCGGCTCCGGCCAGCGCCAGGGTCAGCTCTTGGGGCGAGCGCGGCGGGTGACTGAGGAGACGCTCCACCGCCAGGGTCTGGTGGCGGTTGCGCCACGGGGTGGGGGGCAGCCAGCTCAGGGCGCGGGAGACCGACGGGGCGTCCGCGGCCAGTGGCTCCCGGACCGGCGGACCACCGAGGTTCCGTACGCCGAAACCGAACATCGACAGAGACTGGCAGGCATGGCCCACTTCCCACCACATGGCCCGGTCGTCGAGGACGATCTCGCGGGAGAGCAGGGAGACGATCCGGTCGTTGACGGCCGACGCGACGGCACCGGCGTGCTGAGGCTGCAGCCGGGCCGCCAGTCGCAGCAGCAGCACCCCCGAGGGCAGGGCGACGTGCTCCACCGCCTTCGCCCAGCCGACATCCTTGAGCGCGTCGAACACCAGCGGTGCCCCGACATTGTCGTCGAGGCTGGTCAGGAGGGCGGCGAGGCCGATGGCCGGTTCCAGATCCGCGATCAAGCCCAGCCGCAGCCGCCGTTCCAGCTTGGTGTAGTCGATCTTCGGCACCAGTTCGAGCGCCCAGCGCCGCTCCCACAGCGCCATGGTACGCAGAATGTCCCGGATGACCCGCGGGCTGGAGACGGTGGTGACGATGAGCTTCTTCAGCTCGTACGTCGTTGTGGTCCAGTCCGCGTTGAGCGCCTGGCTGGGCCCGACTCCGATGCGCGCGAGGTGAAGCGCCGCCACGTACTGCTCGGACGGGTTCTGCAGCAACTGCAGTTCCTCGGTGAAGATCTTCATCAGCACCGCGTCGCCGGTGAGCCCCTGGTAGACGGGCTTCCCCAGTCCCGCGATGTCCTCGAGGGCCGCGAGCAGCCCGGCCGCCGCCACCGGGTTTTGGTACATCTCGCTGCGGGTCCGCCAGGCCAGACGCGACTCCTCCGTCGAGTGGACAGTGCGCATCGTGAGTTCGCCGTACTTGGTGAGCAGACGGCCGACGAAACCCCGGTCGACATGGTCGAGGACGCGCAGCAGCTGCGTGAACTCCCCGCCGGTCCGCACCGAGTCGAGCCGGTCCACCCAGACGTCCGGCCGACCGATGATCTTGCTCGTCTTCTGCAGGAGGGCCGCCCCGGAGATCCCGTCGGTGTACCGCATCGTGCGGGCGATCTCCCGGCAGGCCTCAGCGACCGGGATGGTCGGCGCGTTGGCCAAACGCTGCGCCAGTTCGCGGACATCGAACGTCTGGGCGTACCTGCGGGGGGCATTGGGGTAGAGGGCACGGGCCAGCCGATGGAACTCTGCCTGAGCGTCCGGGGGATACCAGACGCTCATGCCCGCCAGCAGATCGTCGATACCGACCTTCTCGCGCAAGCTCTCCAGGAAACCCGCACCCAACTCGGGATCGGCTCCGAGCCGTAGGGCGAGCCGCGGACCCCATACTCGGCGGGACGTGGTGAGCGCCTGCGTGACGATGTCGACCATCAGATCCAGGCAGGTCACGCGGAACGAGACCTGCGCCTCCCACAAGCCCTTCACCACGTAGTACTTCACGGAGGGACGCGGGTCGCTCTGCAGCCAGTCGACCACGGTCTGCTCGCCGAACGCGTCACCCAGCCGCTGCGCGAAGGTCTTGCCGTGCTGGTGGTAAGGATCCTCCACCGCATACGTCACGGACAGCAGCATCCCCGCCGCCCTGGGATCGTTCGTCGCCGCCTGGGCCAGGTTCCTGACGAACTCCTCGTCGGGTACGAGGTCGGCAGCACTGCGCACCGGTCCCCGAGTGGGGGCCGACAGCAGCAGGCAGGCACACCAGGCGTGCAGGCTCTGCACCACACGCAGGAGTTCGACGGTCTCCATCGGCGAGGCGCGGCGCAGCAAGGCACGGAGCGCGTCCAGATAGCGGCCCCGGTCCCAATGGGTGTCCACGGCCCGCTTGAAGATCTCGTTGCGGTGCATGCCCGAGGTTCGCCGCAGCTCCTGCAGTGCGGTGATGACGTCGCGGGGGCTGCTGTGGTCCAGTGAGGGCTGGAGTAGGTGCTGGTACTCGTCGATCATCTCCACCCACTCGGTCCGTTCCACCTGACGGCGCAACATCATCCCGGCGAGCATCACGGCGAATCCGTCCTCCGCCTTGACCCGGTACGCAACCAGTAGCTCCGGACCCGGTTCCTGGTCGATCGGGTGGTATCCGGCGGCATCCTCGTAGTGGACCTCGGTGTCCTCCGCCACGCGCCGCCACAGCCGGCGTTGCAGCCTCAGGGCCTGCAGCACCAGGAAGTAGTCGGCGGCCCGGGTGGGACTCAGATCGGTGACGACCTCCGCGACGCGTTTGACGATGATCTCGTTCAGATCGGTGCTCTGGAACCACTCGATCAAACTGAGCAGGTGCAGGCGTTCCTGAGTGGTGCCCTCGCCGTTGCTGACGGCGACGTTCACTTGGACCTTCAGCCACGGGGCGACCTCGTTGAGGTCGAGCCGCCCGGTGGACATGGCGTGCCGGATCCCGCGGATGACGTTCACCAGGTCGTGCAGCCGCAGGGGGGAAGGGTCCTCCTTGAGCCGCTGGGTCAACTGCAGGACGAAGTCGTCGGTCATCCCCTCGTCGAGCGAGGTGCCGAGCGCGGTCAGGCAGCGGGCCAGTTCGGCCACCTGCGCTCGCTGGAGCCAGTCGTGGAGCGCGCCGCCGACGCGGGTGCGGTCGAGGAGTTCGGCCGCCACCTGGGCGCGGTAGAGCCGGGCGCCGAGCAACCACGGCAGGACCTCGCGGGGGGCCTCGCGCATCAGCGTCTCGACCCGGGGCAGCACCAGTTCGACGACCTTCTCCCGCACCCGTCCCCCACCCGCGAGGGGAACCAGGTCGGGCGCGTCGGGGTCCTCCTCGATCTGCAATACCCGTCGCAGGATCCGCTCGCTGTCCTCGACGCTCGCGATCCTCGCCAGGTCCTGCCCGGCCAGGGACTCGGAACCGAGGACCTGCCGCTCGTCATCGGAGAGGTCGGTGAGGGTCTCCTCGGGAACTCCGGCATGGATCAACGAGCTCGCCGCGGCCCGGGCCACCGCCTCCTGCTCCCGAAGGCCGAGTCCGTCGAAGCAGGCGAGGACGGGGTCATCGCCTCCGCCGGTGCGCATCTTCCTGATGAGCACTCCGGGATCCCGGGTGCCGTCCTCCCGTTCGACCTCCGCCAGCCCGGCCCGGCGGTCCAGCGTGCCGGGGCGAGCGCGGTCCGCCCGCTCGACGAAGGCCTTCAGGCGCGGCTTACCCACGAGGGACGGGACGATGTCGATGCTCTCCGTCTTCCACTCGTTGGCGGCGGAGAGGTCGTACTCCAGAACGGCGAGCACGCTCGCCCGGACGGATTCCGACACCATGGGCAGCAGGGCGCCCACCGCGTTGTTGCCGCCCTGGAGTGGCAGGAGAGCATCCAGGATCAGCAGGAAGGGCCTGGCCCCGTCGTGCTCCAGCAGAGCCGTCGCGTGATGGCACGCTTCGATCAACGGGTCACGGTCGGGCAGTTCGCCGTGGCGGGACCGGATCACCTGCACCTGCCAGCCCTGGCCCCGCAGCCCTTCGGCCAGCAGCCGGGCTATGGTGGTCTTCCCGCTGCGCGCGGTGCCGCCGACGACCGCCAAACGCCTGCCCTTCGCGGCCCGCTTCCGGGCGGCGGCCTGCTTCCTGACCGCGTCCTTCGCGGTGCCGTGCGCACCGGCCGGCCCGGGCTGTTTCGGCTTCCCTCCGTGGAAGAACTTCAGAAGCTCGTCGGCCTCTCTCATCGGGATGTCACCGGGCCGGGGCTCCAGCGGGTCGGGCACCCAGTCCAGGCGGGCCAGCTCCTCAATGTGGCGGGCGCGCTTCCAGTCGGCCCAGCGCTCGCCCCAGACAGCGGTGGCGGCGCCGTCCAGGGTCCGCTCGGCGGGCACGTCGGCGGGGGGCGTCCGTCGGTCTCCCGGGCCGACCAGGACCCAGCCGCTCTCGGTGGGAGCGAGGACGGTGGTGACGCCCACCTTTCCGAGCGCCTCCACCCGGCCGGACAGCTCCGCCGCCGGCATCGACGCGAAGCTCTCCCCCTCCGTCCGGGCGCCGACGGCCAGGACATCCGGGCAGGGCAGTCCGGTGGCCTCCGCGAGGATGTCGAGTGCATAGCCGAGCCCGATCGCGGGGTCCTCGGCGGGCTGCCACGCGGGCCACACCCCGGCTGGCAGGGGTGGTCTCCCGACCGGGCCAGCCGCTCCGAACTTCCCGAGCAGCCCCGCCACCGCCTCCCACGCCGCCATGAGGTGCGGGCCGGCCCACTCCAGGGGCCTGACCCACCCGGGCGGACCGGCCGGGAACGGACCGTCCGAGGCCGGTCCAGCCTCGGCCGCCGTCGCCACCGCGATCTCCGCGCCCGCCACGGTCTCCCCCGCGCCCGCCAGCGCCACCGCGGTCGGTTCGCCGGTCAGGGTGATCGCGAGGCGTCCCCCGGGCGCGTCGAACACCGCCGCGTGCGCCGGACCCCTCCGGGACTCCGCTCCGTCGCCCCCGTCCTCCTGTGGGGTAGCCGCGGGGCATTGGGCCCACAATGTCGCAAGCTGCTCCAGTACTTCCTTGGGCAGCTCATTGATGACGCGGCGCATCGTGCCGGGCGTCCCCGCTGAGCCGTCCGGGTCCGGTGGCTCCGCCGTGGCGTCATGGACGTCACCGTCGAAGTAGGCGTCGGCGACGAGGGCGAGGCCGCTGTTCTCGGCCACGGTCAGCCAGTCGGGCAGGGAGGCGACGACGACGGCGTCCGGCCCGTTCAGCAGTCTGCCGATCCAGCCGCCGTCGAGGTCGAACTCCGCCAACGTGGCCGTCAGTTCCGACTCGTCGATGTCCTGGGTGGCTGCCTGGTTCAACAGCAGGAGGAGTCCGGCCAGCCGATCGCGGACGAACGCGCTGCCGGGCGTACGAGCCGCGGAGTGCGGCGCTGTTGCCATCCGGATTACCTCCTGGTGCCGTTACCGCGACCTGCCCGGCACGGAGCTTCGACCGGTGCGGGCTCGTAGCAGGGCGAGCGCGCCGGACGTCGCCACGATCAGGCCGTCGGGACCGTGCGAACAAATGCCGGCCGGCCGTCCGTCGAGCGGCCAGCGGGCGCCGAGCCCGTCGACGGCACTGTGGGTGTCCAGCCAACTGCCGTCCCGGTCGCCACCGGCGACGGCGAACCAATCGGCTGTCAGGAGGACGGCCCGTACGGCGTGTCCGAGCGGTCGCACGGAGCCCGCGAGCGGGGCGGCGCCCCCCACGAACGTGCAGGCTCCACCGGCGTCCACGATCACCGCCGTTTCGCCGTCGGCCGAGGCCACCAGGCGCACGGGATTCGGGCACAGTGCCACCCTCTCGGGATTGGCCGGACCGGCCGGGGCCCACCGGTGGACCACTCCGTCGAGGGTGGCCGCCCAGAGGACCGGACCCTCCCGCCGGCCGGCCACGGCCAGTGCGACGACAGGCTTCCGGAACACTTCGACACGCACCGGGCCGGCACCGGAGGCGGACAACACCTCGACGGCCCGGCCGTCGGCCAGGGCGAGCAGGCCGGCCGGGTGGGACGCGGAGGGACCGGGCAGCTCACCGGATCCCTTCCGCAGCACCTGGCCGACGTCGGCGGCGTCCCGCGTACATCGGAGCACGGAGCCGTCCATGAGGACGAGCAGTGCGCACGCACCGTCGGCGTCCCCGGCCGCCTGGGCCTCCTCTGCGTTCCCGGTGTCCGAGATCGCGTACAGGTCCCTCAGCGGTCCGACGCCGGTCAGCGACGCCACCTGCTCACCGCTGGCGCCGTCCCACCAGATCAGCGTGCCGTCGTCGTGCGCGGTGATGAGGGAGCCGGGTCCGGGTTCCCCGGCCGCCGACACGCGCGTGGTCGTATGGCGGTCACGGACTCCCGGGTTCGCCCAGAGCACCTCCAGTGACCCGCAGGGCGCGATGATGGGCCCGGCCGCGCGGGCGAGATCGGTGAGACCCCTCCGAGTGGCCGCGAGTGCGAGGGCAAACCGCCGTTGCTGCAGCGTCCCGCGCCGGGGCTGGGTGTTCCATACGGCGGTACGGGCCGCCTGGTCCGGGCCGCGCAGGGCGCGCACCGTTCGTGTCATGGTGGGGCGGGGCAGCGCGAGCAGGAAATCAGGGTCGTCCAGGAGGAATTGCATACCGCTGGTCGGATCGGCCGCGGCGGCGGCGAGGACGGCGAGCAGGTGGGGCGGGACGTTCTCCCAGCCTTGGTCGGCCACGCGGAGCTCGTCGAGCAGGTGGCGCAGCACGGTACGGCGGGGCGCCCGACCCCCGGCGGGCGGAGGGTGGCGTGGCCGCCATTCACCGTGCACGGCCCCCGTGTCCCCCGGTTCCCCGCTGGGGGCGTCCCGCCGCACGAGGAGGGTCCCGCAGGCAGGCAGGCAGGCCGCCAGCTCCCGCGGCGACAGCGGAGTGGGCACAGAAGTGCCGACGAAACGTGAAGCGACGGCCGCCCAGGTCCGCACGTCGAGGAAAAGGTCGTCGCCGAAGGAGCACAGCGCGGTCAGGGTGTCCGCCACCGCTGCGGCGGTCCGCGGGAAGAACTCCTGCAGCGTGCGGCGGAGCAGGCCGTCGAGCCGGGCGACGGCGGCCTCGCAGGCGCGTTCCAGAGAGCCGGTGCCCTCCCGGAGCAGGACGTCCGCCGCGGCGACGGCCGCGGTGAAACAGCCGCCGCAGATCTGCTCCAGGGCTCCGACGGCACCGTCGGATACGTGCCCGCCGTAGGCAAGTCGGGTCCGCAGATAGGTGCCCACGGACGAGGCCCCCTGGTGCACCGGGTCGTCCAGATTGAGGATACG
Source organism: Streptomyces marokkonensis (assembly GCF_039539045.1). NCBI lineage: Bacteria > Bacillati > Actinomycetota > Actinomycetes > Kitasatosporales > Streptomycetaceae > Streptomyces > Streptomyces marokkonensis. Next base: position 31,277 of record NZ_BAABCQ010000002.1, on the reverse strand, counting down.
GCGTGCGGGCCGGTCGGGCAGCTGACGAGCGGCACCCACCACCACCCGGACCGCCGGCAGCGCGGCCAGCGACTCGACCAGTTCGGTGAGTAGGGCGGCGGACTCCTTAGCCTCGTCCAGGTGGTCGACGACGATGCCGCGGACGGCCCCTGGTCTGTGACGCCTGAGCTCGGCCAGCAGGCCGGGGACGCTCGCGGCGGTGAGCCCCAGCGACCTGGCGATGTCGGCGGCCAGCCGGTCGGCCGTACGGCCGCGGGCGTGGACCGCGGCCAGGGTCAGGTCGTCGGCCGGAAGGACGCCGTGCCGGGCCACCACGGGGAGCGCGGCACGCATTTCGGCAGTCGCCGTGGTGACGACGCGGCCCAGGACCGCGGTCTTGCCACTGCCGTGCGAGCCGGTCAGCCACAGTGGAGGGGCCGTTCCGGTACCGGTCAGGTGATCAAGGATGATGCGCAGCGCGGCTTCACGGCCGGTGAAGTACCAGCCAGGCGCCGCGCCGTTGACCACGCCGCGGGAGAGCCAGCCCCAGTCAGAAGGCAGCCAGGCCGGCGGGTCGGGCGGCATGTAACGGGGGTTGGGCAGCGCCCGGCAGCGCGGATCGCCGTGACCAGCCACGATCCGCGCCTTCTGATGGGTGCGGCTCAGGGCATCCTGCACGGATTCCATCACCTGGGTCAGGTCCAGATGCGGTTGGCCGGTAGAGGGGGCGGTGGCGTCGCGCAGCGCGGTGGCGAGGGCCCGGGAGAAGACGGTCTCCAGGGCCTTCTCGGACCGCCGGGCCGCCGCCACGACCCACAGGTCGAGTTGGTCCTCGATGGTCCGGTAGGGCGCCTGCGCGATCGTGTCCAGCAGGGCCTGCTCGCCACCGGGGGCGGCACCGCACGCGTCCAGGATCAGCAGGACCTGGGCGAGGTCTCCGCGCTGCCGCAACGCCCTGATCAGATCGGCTGGTTTGGTGACGGCCAGGGGGTCCGTGTTTTGCTGATCGTCGGGGGCCTCGTATTCCGTCGGCGCCAGTACCCAGTCCGTTCCCAGCTCGAAGCCGTGGCCCGTGGCGTAGATGACCAGGGTCGCCGTTCGCGCGCCCGTGTACTCGGCGGCGCCCCGGCTCCAGTCGAACAGGGCGTCCCGGAGGTCGCTGTGGGACAGCGCGTCTCCGTCTCCGTCCGCACCGGGGAACAACTCGGTCAGACCGAGAGCGCCGAGGCTCGCACGGACGGCCTGGACCTCCTCCGGCACCTTCTTCAGGTTCGCGAACGACCCGCCGTACACGGGGCGCCCGGAAATACAGAAGTACCCCGTCTGCCTCGCGCTCTCAGTCAAGTGCCACCTTTACCGACCGGGCGGTATGGACATTCTTCAGGTAAGCAGTGACGTCATGGGCGGTGCGACGGGAGTTGGACGCGGGAAGGTCCTGGATCTTCCCCGCGAACAGACCGTGCAACTCCTTGACCGAGGCGACGACGTCTTCCTTCGCGGCGACGTTGACCCAGGTGCCGATGCCGGTGGGCCAGGGAGCCTGACACGCGTCGACGAACGGATGCAGTTCGCGCAACACCGGACGCAGCCCCAGCGGAGAGCCGAGGGTGATCAGGGTCGTCGCGGAAGTCGCCGTGTGGGATCTCAACCAGTCGTAGGCGACCACGCTCCCGAGCGAGTGGGCTATCACCAGGCGGGGTCGGGACGCCATGGCGGCGCTGAACTCGGCGCGGACCGCCCTCTTGAAGTCGTCGTCCCGCAGATAGCGAGCCACCTGCTTGACGAAGCCGATGATCCCGGCAGCCGTGCCGCCGAAGAACCCGCGCGACTGGAGAACGCGGATCGCCCACTGCGCGCTCTGCGGGGCGTATCCAGCCTTGCCCGCCACCTGGTGTGACGGATCCTCGACCGCTTCGGCCAGCGCGACCAGGAGATCCTCCTCGACTCCCGGCCGCAGGTCGCCGATCACGTACTGCCAGGCGGCACCGGCCTTCCCGTCGTTGTACATGTGTCCGTAGAACGCGCACTCCAGGGTGAGGTCCTCGGCCCCCGCAAACCTGACATTCCGTACGCCTTCACGCAGAGCGGCCAGCCAAGAGTCGTGCATCTCGTCACGGCTCGACCTGTTGGTGAGAATGCCATGCACTGCGACGATGTCTGCCATGAAACCACCCCCGTTTCGTCCCCTGCCTCGACAAGTCACCAAGTGAGCACACCACATCAGGCAAGTCCCTCACCCGCAACGATACGGGGATGCCCGTTTCGTCCGTACCGCATAGGCGTGCGCGGTCTGCGACGCGGTGCCACAGGTCGCCGGACACTTCGACGCGGCGCCATGAAAGATCGAGGCTTGCCGTGATTATGGCAGGCGGGACGGCATCACAACCCCCTTCTTGCTGAATGAAGGGCTCTGCTGCAGATCACGACGGACCTCCGCCGACACCTGGGCGGGGGACCCAGCTTGAGGGAGACCTGGGCTCGAGAGGTGCTGGCGCTCCCTGGCTGCATACCGGAAGTCGTGCGTGCCCTACCGGCCCGGACTGCCCTCGCGGTCGGAGGCGCCCGCCACGGAACCGCACACGCCGCCGTCGCCTCGACCGTCGTCGCTGCACTCGGCGACAACGACGACGCGCGGCCCCGCCTTCGCCACCAGCCCGGCGTCCCGCTAGGGTCCGACGGCATGGTTGCGGCTTGGAGACGTCCTGGATGCCGCTGCGAAGGGAGAAGATCTTCTCCCAGAGCCCTTGCGACATCACCGGAAACCAATCATGACCAACGCTCTGACCAGCACAGATACTGCCCTAGGCAGGTGCGCAACATGAGCGAACCCCACTCGGGCGGAAAGAGTCGTGGGTGCAGATCCCGACACCCGACCGCGCCCAGGAACATGCCGCTCACGGGCTGATCACGCGCGGGCGAATAGACGTTGGTCCGGCCGGGATTCGACGCTGTAAATTCCGTCACCTGCGTCAGCCGAGGAAGCTCAGCCGGACCTGACGGTCGGGATTATCCCTGTTTGTGTCCACCAGGCATACCGACTGCCAGGTGCCGAGTTCCAGGCGTCCGTCGATCACCGGCAGGGTCGCGTGCGGGGGTACGAAGGCGGGCAGGACGTGGTCGCGGCCGTGGCCGGGGCTGCCGTGGCGGTGCTGCCAGCGGTCGTCGGCGGGGAGCAGGGTGTGCAGGGCGGCCAACAGGTCGTCGTCGCTGCCTGCGCCGGTCTCGATGATCGCGATGCCGGCGGTGGCGTGCGGGACGAAGACGTTGAGGAGGCCGTCGCGGCCGGCCGCCGCCTCGCGGAGGAAGGACTCGCAGTCACCGGTGATGTCGGCGACCCGCTCCGACGAGCCGGTGGCGAGGTTCAGAACTCGAGTGGTGAAGGCATCGGGCATGTCTCCCATCCTGACGTACGCGGCGGACCGGACGCGGGAACGGCTGGGCCGCCCGCGATCGTCCCGTGGCGGATCGCGGGAAGATCGGGGCGCTCGGCTTCGTTGGTAGAAGCGTGAACGACACACACGAGGTCGGGATGCGCGAGGTCGAGGTCGTCGTCATCGGTGCCGGTCAGGCGGGACTCGCCGCGGCCTACCATCTGCGGCGCACCGGGTTCGAGCCGGAGCGCGACTTCGTGGTGCTCGACCACTCCCCCGGGCCCGGCGGCGCCTGGCAGTTCCGCTGGCCGTCGCTGACGTACGGCAAGGTGCACGGGATGCACGCGCTGCCGGGTATGGAGCTGACCGGGGCGGATCCGGCGCGGCCGTCCGCCGAGGTGGTCGGTGAGTACTTCGCGGCGTACGAGAGCGCCTTCGAGTTGCGGGTCCGGCGTCCGGTGGACGTACGCGCGGTGCGCGAGGGGACGGGTGAGCGGCTGTTCGTCGAGACCTCGGCCGGGACCTGGTCGACCCGGACGCTGATCAACGCGACCGGCACCTGGGACCGGCCCTTCTGGCCGCGCTACCCGGGGCAGGAAACCTTCCGGGGACGACAGTTGCACACCGCGCGGTACGCCGGTCCCGAGGAGTTCGCCGGACGGCGCGTGCTCGTGGTGGGCGGGGGCGCCTCGGCAACGCAGCATCTGCTGGAGATCGCCCCGTACGCGGCGGCGACCACGTGGGTGACCAGGCGGCCCCCTGTCTTCCGCGAGGGGCCCTTCGACGAGGACGCGGGCCGGGCGGCGGTGGCGCTCGTGGAGGAACGGGTGCGGCAGGGCCTGCCGCCGAAGAGCGTGGTGTCGGTCACCGGGTTGCCACTGAACGACGCGATCCGGGCGGGCCTCGACTCCGGCGTGCTGAACCGCCGACCCATGTTCGACCGGATCACGCCCGACGGCGTGGCGTGGCGGGACGGGCCGAACGTGGCCGTGGACGTCATCCTGTGGGCTACCGGTTTCCGGGCCGCCGTCGACCACCTGCGGCCGCTGCGGCTGAGGGAGGCGGGCGGTGGGATCCGTGTCGAGGGGACGCGTGCGGTCCTCGACCCGCGGATCCATCTCGTCGGCTACGGGCCGTCGGCCAGCACCATCGGTGCCAACCGGGCCGGACGCGCGGCCGCACGGGACATCAGACGACTGCTGGCAGAACGGGCACCGGTCGCCGCGTGACGCCCCGCCGGGTCACCTCGCCTCGGCCGGCTCCTTCGAGGCGCTCTGCCGGACGCGGTCGAACTCGGCGACGTTGCGCTGGTGCTGGGCGTAGTCGGCGGTGAAGCGGGTGTCGCCCGGCTTGACCGTGACGAAGTACAGCCAGTCGCCGGGGGTCGGGTTGACCGCGGCGCTCATCGCCTCGTCGCCCGGATTGGCGATGGGAGTGGGCGGCAGGCCCATGCGCTGGTAGGAGTTGTAGGGGCTGTCGATCTTCGTGTCCTTGGGCGTTGTCCCGGGGGTGGAACGGCCCAGGGCGTAGTTGATGGTGGAGTCCATCTGGAGCGGCATGCCGCGTTCGAGCCGGTTGAAGATCACCCGGGCGACCTTGCCCATGTCCTCCTTGGTGGCGGCCTCGGCCTGCACGATGCTGGCGATGGTGACCGCCTGGTAGACGTTCAGCGCGTTGCGTTGGGCGCCCGCGGTGATCGGCGCGCCGGTGAACTTCTCGTTCGCCGTGTCGACCATGGCCGTCAGCAGCTTCTCGGGGGTCGGGTTCTCGCCGAGCGGATAGGTCGCGGGGAAGAGATAGCCTTCGGGGTTGCCCTCGGCGTCGTTCGGCAGCTTGAGGTCGGCCTTGGCCAGGGACTTCTTGGTGGTGCCGGGGGGCAGGGCGAGGGTCTCGTCGACGGCCTCGTAGACCTGGGCCGCGCGCCGGCCCTCCGGGACGGCCAGGGACGTGGGGCGGGACTCGCCCTCGTCGTCCGTCATCAGCAGCGGCACCGCCACGGCGGTACCGGCCACGACGGCGCCGGTCGCGATCAGGGCGATACGCCCCCGGCGCGTCAGTCGGATCGTTCTCCTGGTGCCTCTCGTGCTCCGCGGCGGAGTGTTCGTCTGCATGCGGGCACGGTAACCCCCATCTGCACGCAAACCCGGCATATCGTCATCTTGTCGGCTCCAGTCGGGCATCCCTGCGGACCAGGGCCGCGTACCGTCCGTCCCGCTCCAGCAGTTCCTCGTGTCTGCCCTGTTCGGCCAGGCGTCCGGAGTCGAGGACCACGATCCGGTCGGCGCCCCGGACGGTGGACAGGCGGTGCGCGATGGTGATCGTGGTGCGGTTGGCGGACAGGGCGTCGATGGCGTCCTGCACGGCGGCCTCGGTACGGGTGTCCAGGGCGCTGGTCGCCTCGTCGAGGACGAGGACGGGCGGGTCGCGCAGGATGGTGCGGGCGATGGCCAGGCGCTGCTTCTCGCCACCGGAGAAGCGGTGCCCACGCTCACCGACCACCGTGTCGTAGCCGTCGGGCAGGGCGGCGATGTGGTCGTGGATCTGGGCCGCCCGCGCCGCCGCCTCCAGTTCCGCGTCGGTGGCGTCCGGCTTGGCGAAGCGCAGGTTCTCGGCGACCGAGGCGTGGAAGAGGTACGTCTCCTGCGAGACGACGCCGACCGCGCGTGCGAGGGTGTCGAAGTCGAGGTCGCGCACGTCGACCCCGTCGAGGGTGACCCGGCCACCCGTCACGTCGTACAGCCGCGGCACCAGGTGTCCCAGAGTGGACTTGCCGGCGCCGGTCGGGCCGACGACGGCGAGGCTGCTGCCCGCCGGGACGGTGATGTCGATGCCGTCGAGGACGGGGCCGCCCTTGTCGTCGTAACGGAACTCGACGCCTTCGAAGCGGACCTCGCCCTTGACGCGGTCGAGGCGGACGGGATCGTCCCGCTCGGTGATGTCGACCGGCAGGTCGAGGTACTCGAAGATGCGCTGGAAGAGCGCCAGCGAGGTCTGGATCTGGACGCCGGTCGACAGCAGGCTCACGGTCGGGCGGAACAGACCCTGCTGGAGCGAGACGAAGGCCACGATGGTGCCGAGGGAGACGTCGGGGCCACCGAGTTGCAGGGCGACGCCCGCGGTCCAGTAGATGACGGCCGGCATGGCGGCCATGACGATGGTGATGACGGCCATCCGCCAGCGGCCCGCCATGTTCGACCTCACCTCCAGGTCGACCAGGCTCTCGGACTCGTCGACGAAGGCGCGAGTGAGCGAGTCGGAGCGGCCCATGGTGCGTCCGAGCAGGATGCCGCTGACGGAGAGCGACTCGGTGACCGTGGCGGCCATCGCGGCCATCTGCTTCTGGCGCCGGGTGGTGATCTTCCGGCGTTCCCTGCCGACTCGGCGACTGATCCAGACGAACACCGGCAGCAGGAGGAGCGAGACGACGGTCAGGCGCCAGTCGAGGACGACCATGGCGGCGATCGTGGCGATCACGCTGGTGAGGTTGGAGACCAGGGAGGTCGCCGTGGAGGTGACGGTGGCCTGCATGCCGCCGATGTCGTTGGCGATGCGGGACTGGACCTCGCCGGTGCGGGTGCGCGTGAAAAAGGCGAGTGACATCTGCTGCAGCCGGCCATAGACGGCGGTGCGCAGGTCGTGCATGACCCGCTGGCCCACGGTCGTGGAGATCAGCGTCTGCAGCACACCGAAGACGCTGGTGAGGACGGCGCCGAGAATCATTCCGAGGGCGAGCAGGCTCAGCAGGCCCGTGCGCCCCTCGGGAATCGCGACGTCCAGGATCTCCTTCAGCAGGAAGGGAGTGGCGACCGACACCAGCGACGCGGCGCCGACCAGCAGCCCGACGATCACGAGGCGGCCGCGATAGGGGCGGAACAGCTTCAGGATGCGGCGCACCTGCCGGGGCTGTTCCTTGACGTCTGCGGGTGCGGTCCAGGTGGACTCGCGATCGGGGTGCATGGGCTCCTTCGGAGGGCGGCGGAGGAGGCCGGCCTGGCCTGCGGTCGGCAGACCTCCTGCGGGCCTCACGGATCATAGATCATTGTTACCTACACTCACAATGCACATCATCCTGATATTGTTCCCCCATGACCGCCCCCGATCCCGACGGCCTGCTCGCCGAGCAGTTGCTGCGGCTCACCCGCCGGGTACACCGCATCCAGAAGCGTCATCTCGAGCACCGAGACCTCGGCATCACACCGGCCCAGTCCCGGCTGCTGCGCACCCTGGCACACTACGGCTCGCCGCCCCGCATGGCCGATCTGGCCGAGCGCCTGGAAGTCGTACCGCGGGCGGTGACGACGCTGGTCGACGGACTGGAGTCGGCCGGGAAGGTACGCCGCGTCCCTGACCCCGGTAATCGCCGGGTGATCCGGATCGAGCTCACCGACGACGGACGCACGGCGCTGCGGGAACTGCACGGCGCGCGCCGCTGTGCCGCGGAGGAGATCCTGGCCCCGCTGACGGACGAGCAGCGCGTGCTGCTCGGCGGTCTGCTGGACTCACTGATCGACGGACCCGACATCGAGCGGAACCGACGGACGGCGTGACCGGGAGGCGCGCGGTCAGGCCGACAGACGCGCCCTGTCCCCCATGACCACCACCGGGCGCCGTTCCGGGTCCAGCGTGCGCAGCAGATGCTCCATCGCCGGCTTGGGCAGGCTGACGCAGGCGGACGTACCGCTGCCGTGGTCCATATGCAGCCAGATTCCCCCGCCCTTGGACGCGCCCTCGGGTCGGGTCGGGTCGTTCGGTGCGGTGCCCTCGACCCGGTTGTAGTCGATGGCGATGACGTAGTCGAAGTCGTGCCAGTGCGACTTGGCCCACCACCGCGGTGCCGCGAAGGCGACGGATCGGGTGTACGGCAGCCCGGTGCCGGGGGCCGGATCCGGGTCCGGGAGCACGCCGCCCGCGTCGCTGAGTGAGAACACCCCCACAGGGCTGCGCCTGTCGTTCTCGTGGTGGTCTGTCGTCCATCCCTTCGCTCCGTTGTGCGCCGGCCAACTGCCGGCACGGTGCCAGGCGGAGCCCTGTCTCGTGTAGAGCACGACCGTGGAGTCGGCGGAGTCCTTGCCGTCGCCGTACACCGCGACCACCTGCCGGGAGTCGGCCGGGATGCGCCGCTGGAGGCGGTCGCCGACGCCGGGGATCCGTGCCGGGTCGGCCGTGGCACTGCTTCCGCCCGCACCGCCGGCGGGATTGCTCGCTCCGGCGTCCGCGCCGGGCCCTGACGGGCCGCCACAGGCGGACAACGTCGCCAGCAGGGATCCCAGGGCCACCGTCGCGACCGCCGTACGCCGTGCACCACCGCTCCGCATCGGTCCATGGTCGCACTCGCGCCGCACCGTCTCCGGAGGGGTGCGACGGGCGGCAGCCGGATTCGTACCTCATCGCGGAAAACCGCTTGATTTTGGGCACGCCGTGACGCGAACCTTTCACGGTTTGCAGCCTCTTGATGCCGTCTCGAACGGCACCCCCTGACACGAACCACTGGGACGCCATGCAGATCCGAGACCTTCCGTTTCCCGACCCGGGCGTGCCGGACGCACGTTCGGGACCCCGATTTCTGTGGTGGCTGTTCCGGAACCAGCTGGGCGGCCAACTCAGGTCGCTGGCCTGGGGCCTGCTGCACTTCGCCTCCGTCTCTGCCCTGCCCTTCTGCGTCGGTCTCGCCATCCAGGCCGTCGTCGACCGTTCCGGCACCCGGCTCGCCCTGGCGGGCGGGATCATGGTGCTTTGCTGCGTCGGCAACGCGATCGGCGACACGTTCCTGCACCGCACCGCCGTCACCAACTGGATCACCGCCGCGGCCCGCGTTCAGCAACTCCTGGCCCGTAAGACCGCGCTGCTGGGCTCGGCACTGACCCGCCGCGTGGCGGCCGGCGAGGTCGTGGCCGTCTCCACCGGGGACGTCGAGAAGATCGGCTGGTTCGTGGAGGCGGTCTCCCGCTTCACCGCGGCCGCGCTGACCATCGTGCTGGTCTGCGTGGCCCTGGTCGTTTACGAGCCGGCGCTCGGCATCGTCGTGATCCTGGGCCTGCCGGTGCTGGCCCTCGCCGTACTGCCCCTACTCCCCCGGGCCACCCGGCGGGCCGACGTCCAGCGCGAGAAAGCCGGCCGCGCCACCGAACTCGCGTCGGACACCGTCGCGGGGCTGCGCGTGCTCCGCGGCATCGGCGGCGAGGAACTCTTCCTCGACCGCTACCGCAGCGCCTCCCAGGAGGTACGCCACGCAGCCGTGCGCAGCGCGCGGATGTGGTCCCTGATCTCCGCGATCCAGGTGCTGCTGCCGGGGCTTCTGCTGGTCGTGGTGGTCTGGCACGGCGTCCACCTGGCCCGTGAGGGCCGCATCGGCGTCGGCGAACTCGTCACCGTCTACAGCTCCGTCATGATCCTCACCTACCCGCTGCGGCACTTCGAGGAGATCGCCATGGCGTACTCCTTCTCCCGGCCCTCGGCCAAACGCGCCGCACGGGTGCTGGCCCTGGAACGGGCCACGGACACCACGGGGTCGCGCCCTGCCGAGGTCCCCGCCGGGGACCTGTACGACCCGACCACCGGTCTGCTCGCGCCGGAGGGCCGGCTCACCGCCGTGGTGTGCGGCGACCCGGACGCGGCCGGGCGCCTGGCGGAACGACTCGGCGGGCACCCCTCCGAGGGGGGCACGTCGGCCCTGCTGGGCGGCGTACCGCTGGACGAACTGCCCCTGAAGTCCGCGCGCACCGCCGTACTGGTCCAGGACAAGGATCCCGTACTGCTCTCCGGCACGCTGCGCGAGCTGCTCGACGTACCCGCGTCCGGCGCCGTCGACGCCGAGGACGCTCTGGCGGCCGCCCAGTGCGCGGACGTACTGGCTGCCCTCTCGCAGGGATCGCTCGGCGCCGACGACCCGATGGACGCCCGGATCACCGAGCGGGGCCGTTCCCTGTCGGGCGGCCAGCGCCAGCGGCTCGCGCTGGCCCGGTCTCTGATCACGGACCCGGAGGCGCTCGTCCTGGACGAACCGACCTCCGCCGTGGACTCGCACACCGAGGCACGGATCGCGGAGGGCGTGCGGTCACTGCGGGCGGGACGCACCACGGTGGTGTTCACCTCGTCGCCACTGCTACTGGACCACGCGGACCGGATCGTCTTCCTGCACGACGGCGAGGTCGCGGCGATCGGCGCCCACCGGGACCTGCTGCACTCCGAGCCCCGGTACCGGGCGGTGGTGACCCGCGAGACCGACCAGGAGACCGCGGCACACCGGAACGGACCCACGGCCGGGGACGAGGCCACGAAAACCCGGGTCCCCGCCCTCGGCGACGGTGTCCTCGGCGACGACGAGGTACTGCACCGACTGGAAGAGATCGAGGAGACGGCATGATCGGCGTCGCACCCCCGTCGTACGACCCGGCGGCCCCGACGACAGCGAGCACCCTGCCCGTCGGCGCGCCCGCGACCGTACGCGCGTACGCGGGAGAACTGCTGCGCCGGCACCGCCGCGCGTTCCTCTTCCTCGTCGCCGTCAACACCTTCGCCGTGATCGCCTCGATGGCGGGTCCCTACCTGCTGGGCGGTCTGGTGGAGCGGGTGTCGGACGACACCCGTGAGCTGAGCCTGGGGTTCACGGTCACGCTGTTCGTCATCGCGCTCGTCGTCCAGGCGGTGTTCGTGCGGGAAGTGCGGGTTCGCGGGGCCATGCTCGGCGAGCGGATGCTGGCGGATCTCCGTGAGGACTTCCTCGTGCGGTCGGTCGGGCTGCCGCCCGGCGTGCTGGAGCGGGCCGGCACGGGTGATCTGCTCTCCCGGATCACGACGGACATCGACCGGCTCGCCAACGCCATGCGCGAGGCCGTGCCCCAGCTGGCGATCGGCGTGGTGTGGGTGGCGCTCCTGCTCGGCGGGCTGGTGATCACGGCCCCGCCGCTTGCGCCCGCGGTGCTGCTCGCGGTGCCGCTGCTGGTGATCGGCTGCCGCTGGTACTTCCGGCGGGCGCCCTCCGCCTACCGGTCGGAGGCCGCCGGGTACGCCGCCGTGGCCGCCGCGCTCGCCGAGACCGTGGACGCCGGGCGCACCGTCGAGTCGCACCGCCTGGACGCCCGCCGGATCGAGCTGTCGGACCGCCGGGTCAGGGAGTGGACGGCCTGGGAGGGCTACACCCTCTGGCTGCGGTCGGTGCTCTTCCCGGTCATCAACGTCACCCATGTGACCGTGCTCGCCTCCGTCCTGCTGATCGGTGGTGTGTTCGTCCTGCAGGGCTGGATCGGGGTCGGCCAGCTGACCACGGCGGCACTGATGGCGCAGATGCTCGTCGACCCGGTGGGCATCATCCTTCGCTGGTACGACGAGCTGCAGGTGGCCCAGGTGTCCCTGGCCCGGCTGGTGGGCGTGCGGGACATCGAGCCGGACGCGGGTGACCCGGCGCTGACCCCCGACGGGCGGCATGTGCACGCTGATCGCGTGTACTTCGGCTACCTCGAGGGCGTGGACGTCCTGCGCAAGGTGTCGCTGGAGGTCGCCCCCGGCACAAGGCTCGCCCTGGTCGGTCCCTCGGGCGCCGGAAAGTCCACGCTGGGCAGGTTGCTCGCCGGCATCTACGGTCCCCGCGACGGCCGGATCACCCTGGGTGGCGCGGAGCTGTCCCGGATGTCCGCCGAGCGGGTCCGCTCGCACGTCGCCCTCGTCAACCAGGAGCACCACGTCTTCGTGGGCTCGCTGCGCGACAACCTCCGCCTCGCCCGGACCGGCGCGACCGACGCCGAGCTGTGGGCGGCGCTGGGCGCGGTCGACGCGGACGACTGGTCCCGCGGGCTCGACGAGGGCCTCGACACCGAGGTCGGCTCGGGCGGCTTCTCGCTCACCCCGGCGCAGGCCCAGCAGATCGCGTTGGCCCGCCTGGTCCTGGCCGACCCGCATACCCTGGTGCTGGACGAGGCGACGTCCCTGCTCGACCCTCGGGCCGCACGTCACCTCGAGCGGTCCCTGTCCAAGGTCCTCGAAGGCCGCACAGTCGTCGCGATCGCCCACCGTCTGCACACCGCCCACGACGCGGACGTCATCGCCGTCGTCGAGAGCGGCAGGATCAGCGAACTGGGCAGCCACGACGAGCTCGTCGCGGCGGACGGCGCGTATGCGGCGCTGTGGCGGTCGTGGCACGGGTGAGCATGCTCCACTCGGCAGTTGCCCGGACGGCGCGACGGGCCCCGTTCGGGCCGGGCACGTCCCGGGGGGCCGGTTGCCGTCCGTGACGGACCGGACGCGGTAGGGGCGCTTGGTGCTGGGTCGCGGCCCACCGGCGTTTCGTCGGAGTCGACCGGCGAGTGGCCGGGCGTCGTACTCGCCTGGGCGCGTTCGGTCTCCCGCAGCGGGGACGAACGCGACCAGGGCCCGGACGTAGTCCACCGGCACCCTGCCGGAACCGACCGTTGCTCGACTGCGCGGCAGGTACACGGTCGGCATGCGCCCGTGCCCGGTGAGAGCAGGCCGGGGCCCGGTCGAACATCGCGCCCGTACCTGACGGGAGGTGTCCAGCGCTCGGGTGACTGCGCGCGGTCCCCTCGAAGCAGACCAACGCACCGGCGGACCTCCCCTGTGCTCGAGCGGCCCGGTCAGTGCCGGGGGCACGCCGGCGCCCGACAGAGGTGGGCCGGCGCCCGACAGGGTTGCGGCCCCTGGTCGGCAGGAGCAGGCGACCGGCCGACCAGGGGCCGGGAAGTGTCGGGTGCCCCGGTCGACGGTCGTGCCGTTGCGCGGTCCCGAACGGGAGTGGAAGGCTGGGAAGAGGCACCGGCTCGGGGCAGGCCCTGGAACCGTGCGGTTCTGCGACGGGTGACGCGTGTGCCCCGTGCAGCGGCGGCCCGCCGCGGTCCACGGAGAGAAGGGGCCCGTCCCCACCCCCTGGAGGTACCCGTGAACAGCGCCGACGGATGGGGAGATGACGTCTACCAACCCGACGGATCCGAGCAGAGGGAAGACACCGGGCTGCTCGACGGTGAGGACACCCTCGAGTACGACGGTGTCGACGATCCCCTCGACCGGGGCTGGTCCCCGCCCGAGCGCCCCTGGGCGGTGGAGCACACCGGTGTGACGGCCGCCGAACGCCACCGGGGCGAGACCCTGGAGCAGCGGCTCGCCGAGGAGTGGCCGGACGTGCTCGCACCCGACGGCGACGGACTGGGCGACTCCGACGGCACCGACGGCGAACTGCTGGACAACGAGGTCGGTGCGGACCGGTCCGGCCGGCTCGTGGCACCCGACGAGGGGGCGCACGAGGACGAGGAGCCGGCACTGGTCGCCGTGGACGTGGGCATCGACGGCGCGGCCGCCTCCGCCGAGGAGGCGGCGATGCATGTCGTCGACGCGGACTCCCTGCCCGGCTGACACCGCTCGCGGCGGCGTTCCCGTGCCGTCGCCCGACGATCCGCGCCACCCGAGGAGCAGCCATGCAGCAGGAAAAGAACCCTGAGTACCGGCCCGTCGTCTTCCGCGACCGCGGTGCCGGGTACGCCTTCCTCACCCGGTCCACCGCGACCAGCGACCAGACCATCGCCTGGGACGACGGCGAGACCTACCCGGTGGTGGACGTGGAGATCTCCTCCGAGAGCCACCCCTTCTACACGGGAAAGGCGCGGACAGTGGACTCGGAAGGGCGGCTCGCGCGCTTCGAGCGGCGCTACGGCGCAGGCGAGGGGCAGGGCCCCGGCGGGACCGGCTGACCTGGCCGGATCCCCCTCATCCCTCAGATGAAGTTGAGCGCTGCCGCGCCGCCCACTCCCCCGAGCAGCATGAACGCCGGCATCAGCACCTTCAGCTCCACCCAGCTGCCCGCCCGGAACCGCATGGCCTTCGGCGGGCCTATGGGGTACCAGCGCTTGCGGCCCACCGGTATCGGCCAGAGCACGGGGCAGCCCGAAACGGTCAGCGCGTCCCCGATGTCGTGCACCAGCGCGCCGAGCACGATCGGCAGCCCCAGCCACAGGTACTCCTGGCCCGGAGCGGTGAACAGCCAGTCCGCACCACCGTCCGGTTTGTCCAGTATCCCGGCAAGGATCCAGGCGCTGGTAGCGGCCAGCAGCCAGACCAGCACGTCGCTGCTGGAGCCGCGGGTCGCTCGCCAGAGCAGGCCCTCGATCGCCAGCACCATGTGCACGAAGAGGATCGCCAGGACCGCCCAGCGGCCGCCCGTGATGGCCAGAACCGAAGTGCCCCCACCGATGAGGACCGCCCACAGCCAGGTGTGCGTCAGCGTGCGGTGTCCACCGGATCGGCGCGGGTCGCCCTGTTTCTTCGTGGCCTTGTAGACGGTGTACGACAGTTTGTCGACGATCTCGCACAATCCCCGTGAGACCGGTCCGAAGGCCCGGGAGATGGTGGCCGCCTTGTGGTCGAGGTCCGGGGCGAGCGCCGCTCCGGCGCAGATCAGAGCTCCGGCGAGCAGCACCGGCCAGGGCATCGAGTGCCCTGCGGCAGCGGTCGCCGCCCCGACGCCGAGCCACGCCGCGGCGCCCGACAGTGAGTGCGCTGGTCCCATCATCGCCGTTGCCCGCCCCATTCCTGTTGTGCCACTGTGCAGTTGTCCGGGTCCACTGATGCCTCGTGAGCGACCCAGCGTAGCGTTCGTGATCTTCACGCGGACAGCCGATTCCCCCATCAGGACTCGGGGCAGGCAAGATGGGGGCGTGACCCTCATCGACCAGCTGCCGCGGACCGCCGACCCCGATGCCCTGTACGAAGCCTTCGAGGCGTGGGCCCAGGAGCGCGGTCTCACGCTCTACCCCCATCAGGAGGAGGCGCTGATCGAGGCGGTCTCCGGCGCGAACGTGATCGTGTCGACGCCCACCGGCTCCGGCAAGAGCATGATCGCGGCGGGTGCCCACTTCGCCGCGCTGGCCCGGGACGAGGTCACCTTCTACACGGCCCCGATCAAGGCACTGGTGTCGGAGAAGTTCTTCGAGCTGTGCAAGATCTTCGGCACCGAGAACGTCGGCATGCTGACCGGCGATGCCTCCGTGAACGCCGACGCCCCTGTCATCTGCTGCACCGCCGAGGTCCTGGCGTCGATCGCGCTGCGGGACGGCAAGCACGCGGACATCGGCCAGGTCGTCATGGACGAGTTCCACTTCTACGCGGAGCCGGACCGCGGCTGGGCTTGGCAGATCCCCCTGCTGGAACTGCCGCAGGCCCAGTTCGTCCTGATGTCGGCCACGCTCGGTGACGTCTCCTTCTTCGAGAAGGACCTCGCGCGCCGCACCGACCGCCCCACGGCGGTGGTCCGCTCGGCCACCCGGCCCGTGCCGCTCTCGTACGAGTACCGCTACACGCCGCTCACCGAGACGCTCACCGACCTGCTGGCGGCCCGGCAGGCTCCCGTCTACATCGTGCACTTCACGCAGGCACAGGCCGTGGAGCGGGCACAGGCGCTGATGAGCATCAACATGTGCACGCGTGAGGAGAAGGAGCGGATCGCCGAGTTGATCGGCAACTTCCGCTTCACCACGAAGTTCGGCCGCAACCTCTCCCGTTACGTCCGTCACGGCATCGGTGTCCATCACGCCGGCATGCTTCCCAAGTACCGGCGGCTGGTGGAGAAACTCGCGCAGGCCGGCCTGCTGAAGGTGATCTGCGGAACGGACACGCTGGGCGTGGGAGTCAATGTCCCCATCCGCACCGTGCTGTTCACGGCGCTGAGCAAGTACGACGGCACCCGGGTGCGCACGCTGCGGGCCCGGGAGTTCCACCAGATCGCCGGCCGGGCCGGACGCGCGGGGTTCGACACGGAGGGGTTCGTCGTCGCCCAGGCACCCGAGCACGTCGTCGAGAACGAGAAAGCGCTCGCCAAGGCCGGTGACGACCCGAAGAAGCGACGCAAGGTCGTCCGCAAGAAGGCTCCCGAGGGCTTCGTGGCCTGGTCGGAGAGCTCGTTCGAGAAGCTCATCACCTCCGATCCGGAGCCGCTGACATCCCGGTTCCGAGTCACGCACACGATGCTGCTGTCGGTGATCGCCCGGCCCGGTGACGCCTTCGCGGCGATGCGGCACCTGCTGGAGGACAACCACGAGCCGCGCAAGCAGCAGCTCAGGCACATTCGTCGGGCGATCGCCATCTACCGCTCGCTGCTGGACGGCGGCATCGTCGAGAAGCTCGACGAGCCGGACGCCGAGGGTCGCGTCGTCCGGCTCACGGTGGACCTGCAGCATGACTTCGCGTTGAACCAGCCGCTTTCCACGTTCGCCCTGGCCGCCTTCGAGCTGCTGGACCCCGAGTCGCCGTCGTACGCGCTGGACATGGTCTCCGTCGTGGAGTCCACTCTGGACGACCCGCGGCAGATCCTCGCCGCCCAGCAGAACAAGGCTCGTGGCGAAGCCGTGGCCGCGATGAAGGCGGACGGTGTCGAGTACGAGGAGCGCATGGAGCGCCTCCAGGACGTCACCTACCCGAAGCCCCTGGACGAACTGCTCTTCCACGCCTACGACACCTACCGCAGGAGCCACCCCTGGGTCGGCGACCACCCGCTGTCGCCGAAATCCGTCATCCGAGACATGTACGAGCGGGCGCTGACCTTCACGGAGCTCGTGTCCCACTACGAACTGGCCCGCGTCGAGGGCATCGTGCTGCGCTACCTCGCGAGTGCCTACAAGGCCCTCGATCACACGGTCCCGGACGACCTGAAGTCCGACGACCTGCAGGACCTGATCGAGTGGCTCGGCGAGATGGTGCGTCAGGTCGACTCCAGTCTGCTGGACGAGTGGGAGCAGCTCGCCAACCCGGCGGAGATGACCGCCGAGGAGGCGCAGGAGAAGGCCGACCAGGTGCGGCCGGTCACCGCCAACGCTCGCGCCTTCCGTGTCCTCGTCCGCAACGCCATGTTCCGCCGCGTCGAGTTGGCCGCCCTCGACCAGGTCGAGGCACTGGGCGAGATGGACTCCGACGCCGGCTGGGACGCCGACGCGTGGGGCGAGGCCATGGACAAGTACTGGGACGAGTACGACGACCTCGGCACGGGTCCGGACGCCCGCGGTCCCAAGCTGCTGGTGCTCCAGGAGGAGCCGCAGAACGGCCTGTGGCGCGTACGACAGATCTTCGACGACCCGAGCGACGACCACGACTGGGGCATCAGCGCGGAGGTCGACCTCACGGCCTCCGACGCGGAGGGCCGGGCGGTCGTCCGCGTCACCGATGTCGGTCAGCTGTGAATACAGGAGAATCCCACCGATGACGAATCCGGCCGAAGGCCTCGTCGCCCTGCTCGACCTGGAGCAGATCGAGGTCAACATCTTCCGTGGCCGCAGCCCCGAGGAGTCGCTGCAGCGGGTGTTCGGGGGCCAGGTGGCCGGCCAGGCCCTGGTCGCCGCTGGCCGCACCACGGAGGGCGACCGCCCGGTGCACTCGCTGCACGCGTACTTCCTGCGCCCGGGGCGCCCGGGCGTGCCGATCGTGTACCAGGTGGAACGGGTGAGGGACGGGCGGTCGTTCACGACCCGCCGGGTCACCGCGGTGCAGCAGGGCCGCACGATCTTCAATCTCACCGCTTCCTTTCACAAGCCTGAGCAAGGGAGTTTCGAGCATCAGCTGCCGCCGGCGCGCACAGTGCCGGATCCCGAGTCCCTACCGACGGTCGCCGACGAGGTGCGGGAACATCTGGGCGCGCTGCCGGAGCAGTTCGAGCGGATGGCACGCCGCCAGCCCTTCGACATCCGTTATGCCGACCGCCTGCGCTGGAGCGCCGATGAGGTCGAGGGCGCCGAGCCCCGCAGCGCGGTGTGGATGCGTGCGGTCGGGCCGCTCGGTGACGACCCGCTCGTGCACACCTGTGCCCTGACCTACGCCAGCGACATGACACTCCTGGACGCCGTGCGTATCCCGGTGGAACCTCTGTGGGGTCCACGGGGCTTCGACATGGCGTCGCTGGACCATGCCATGTGGTTCCACCGGCCGTTCCGAGCGGACGAGTGGTTCCTGTACGACCAGGAGTCGCCGATCGCGACCGGTGGGCGGGGTCTGGCCCGAGGCCGGATCTATGACGCGGAGGGGCGCCTGCTGGTGTCCGTCGTCCAGGAGGGGCTGTTCCGGGCCCTGTAGCTCACGAGTCTTTGCGCCGGATCCGGCCGAGCAGGCCGCGGAGCCGTCCGGTCTCCTGCGCCCCGTGCGGCGTGGATTTCCGGCCGGGCGGAGCCGACGGCACCGGGCGAAGGGCCGGGCTCGGCGCCGGACGCTGTCGCCGAGCGGCTTCCACCGCACCAGCCAGGTCCGTGCGGAGCCAGTCGATCTCGTCCGGGTCGGTCGCCGTCATGATCTCCTCGGCCAGATGCGCGGCCGGTGAGCCGGGCGTGCCGTGGGTCGGCGGCGCGGGGCGGAACCGGTGGAGGTGGGAGCGTTCATAGGGGTCCCTGACGACCTCCGAGACGTCGACCGGACCGAGCAGCGACGCCATGGCCGCGGCCCGGGACCACGGATCGTCGGCCTGGCTGAGCAGGAACCCCAGGTGCCGCCCCCGCCAGTTGCGAGGTCGCAGGTCCAGGCCCTCGGTCAGCTGGTCCCGCAGGCCCTCGGAGGTCCGGCCCTTCAGCAGAGCGGCGTTCCTCTCGTCGGCCGCGAACTGTCGAAGGTCGTCGGCCAGGTAGAGCCAGACGACGGCGCGGTAGCGGTTGACATAGAACGTCATCGGTACCAGCAGCCCCAGCCGTGCGAGGCGGGTGAACCGGGCCGTGGTCACTGCCATGAGGGCCGCGCCCTCCGTGGTCCCGACAACTCGAATGCTGTCCCGCAGCGCTTCGGGGAAGCCCGCCCCCGCCCGGATTCGCTCGATCTCGTCGCGGGCGACGCGTCGGCCGCCTCCCTTGTCGTCGGGCACGGTGCGGATACGACCGAGGCGTACGGCGAGGTCGAAGTCACGGCGCCTGAGGCCGAGCTCTCGCGCCGCACGGCTCGGCGCGAACGAGGTGTCACGGGCAGTGCCGCGGGTGGTGCCGGTCTGCTCGGCGGTGACCGTGACGTCGTGCGTGATGGTGTTGCCGGACATGCTCTTGTCCCCCGTGGAATGTGCGGCCGACGCCGTCCGCGCCCGCCTGACACAAGAACGTAGCCACGATCGCGGCATCCGTGGCGAGCCTGTGGAAAACTCCGCGGCAGACCTTTCGGAGGCGTTGAAAGGCCAGGTCAGAGCTCTTCAGATGATATCCGGCCCGGCTTTCGCGCATCGACGTCGAGGTGCTCACCCACCCGGTTCACGAGCAGCGTCATCTCGTAGGCGATCTGCCCGATGTCGGTCTCCGCGCCGCTGAGCACGCACAGGCAGCTGCCCGTGCCGGCGGCGGTGACGAACAGCACGGCGTCGTCGAACTCGACCATCGTCTGCCGTACCTGACCAGCGCCGAAGTGGCGGCCCGAGCCCTTGGCCAGGCTGTGCAGTCCGGACGAGACGGCGGCGAGATGCTCGGCGTCCTCGCGTCGCAGGCCCGTACTGGCTCCGGTGACCAGCCCGTCGTTGGACAGGACCAATGCGTGCCGAACGTGCTCGACGCGCTCGGTCAGGTCGTCGAGCAGCCAGCCAAGTCCCTGGTTCTGCGCCATGATCCGTTCTCCCCGTGTTGTCCCGTGTCGTCCCGTGTGCATGGTCTCCCCCCTGCCCGGAGGATCTGCCCGCCAGCCTTCACCACGCCAGTGCTGCGGGCAAGCAGGATGGGGGCATGGCACAGAAGATGACCGATGAGGAATGGCGGGCGTTCGTCTCGGACGGCACCCGCACCGGGAAGCTTTCGACCGTTCGGGCGGACGGCAGCCCGCATGTGGCGCCGATCTGGTTCCTGCTCGACGGGAACGACGTGGTGTTCAACACCGGCAAGGACACCGTGAAGGGTCGCAATCTGGTCCGCGACGGGCGGGTCGCGTTGTGCGTGGACGACGACCGGCCGCCCTTCGACTTCGTCGTGCTGCAGGGGTGCGCCCGGGTCTCGGAGGACCTCGACGAACTTCGGCACTGGGCCGCCCGCGTCGGGGCCCGGTACATGGGAGAGGAACGCGCCGAGGAGTTCGGAGACCGCAACGGCGTCCCGGGCGAGCTCCTCGTCCGCGTCACTGTGGACAAGGTCACGGCACAGAGGGCCGTGGCAGACTGAGGCCTGCCCGGCCCCACTCGGGCCGGGCCCGCTCAGCACGCGGAGTCGAGCCGCCGGGTGGCGTGCACCCGCCCGGCATACTCGACGAGCCGAATCAGACCCTCCTTTCCCGAGTCCCGATGGCGGGCGTCGCAAGCACCACGGGGGTCGCCTGGTCCAGGTCGAGGGCGTAGGATCTCCTGGGCGCCGTGGCGGCGCGCAGCCGTTCGCCGCCGAGGCCGTCGGCGAGCAGGCGTCCTCCTGGGCCGGCGCCTCGCCCGCGCGGGCGAACTCGACGAGCACTCGCGCGTCGGCCCCCTGACCGGCGTCCTGGGTACCGCCCGGCGCGCCCTCCACCCCGAAGACCACCGAGATGGTCGTCGTGTGCGCCGGTACAGGCCTTCGCGAAGCACCGCGTGTTCGAACGCGTACGCTGCGGCATCCTCTCTGCGCCGTTGGGGGATCATGCGGAGCATGAGCAACGACCACACACGTGTCCAGGAGTTCTTCGGCGCCCGTGCCGCCGACTGGGACAGCCGGTTCCCCGACGACGGCCCCGCCTACGCGGCCGCGGTCGCCGAGCTCCGCCTGCGGGAGGGGGCTCACGTGCTCGACGCGGGCTGCGGCACCGGACGCGCCCTGCCCCCGTTGCGTGCGGCCGTGGGCCCTTCGGGCCTTGTTGTCGGAGCCGATCTGACCCCTGCCATGCTCCAGGCCGCCGTACGAGCCGGGAGGGATCGTGACGGACGGTTGCTGCTGACCGACGTCGCGGCGTTGCCTCTGCGGTCACGGTCGCTCGACGCCGTGTTCGCGGCGGGCCTCGTCGCGCACCTGCCGGATCCCGGCGGGAACCTGCGGGAGTTGGCGCGCGTCGTACGGCCCGGCGGCGCCCTGGCGCTGTTCCACCCCATCGGGAGGGCTGCGCTCGCGGCGCGGCAGGGACGGCGGGTCACACCGGACGACTTGCGTGCTGAGGCCAATCTCCGGCCGTTGCTGCACAGCTCCGGCTGGCGCATGACGTCGTACGTCGACCAGGACGCACGCTTCCTGGCCCTGGCCGTGCACGAGGACTGACCGCTTGCACGGGCGCTGACCGGCACGAGGGCTGACCGCTTGCGCCAGGGCCGGTCGCTCGCGCAGGGGTGAGCCGTTCAGCCCTGCCCCGCGACCGCTGCCGCGAACGCGTCGGGACGGTCGAACAGACATTGTGCCCGGCCCCGGCACGGTCACCACGCGCACGCCCACGGCCTCAGTGCTTCCCGTCCCTCGAGTGCGCCGCTGATCTCGTCCCGCAGGTGCACCCGGTCGACCGGGCGCCCTTCGAGGAGGCTACGCAGCACGGGCACCGCCCCCGACGGGGACCGACGGCGGCGCGGTGCAGGACGCGTGGGTCGGCCACTCGAACCGTCGCAGCCCACCTCCGCGAGACCTGCCGGGAGACCGACTCGGGCCTCCGTGCGGCGAGAAACGGCGGGGACTGCGACGCTGTGCACGGTCCGTTCGACGCCGGTCAGACCCGCCGCGTCCCACACGGCGGCCAGCGTGCCGGCGTGGACGTCGAGGATGTGACCGAAGTGCTCG
Source organism: Streptomyces marokkonensis (assembly GCF_039539045.1). Taxonomy (NCBI): domain Bacteria; kingdom Bacillati; phylum Actinomycetota; class Actinomycetes; order Kitasatosporales; family Streptomycetaceae; genus Streptomyces; species Streptomyces marokkonensis. The sequence continues at coordinate 9,274 of NZ_BAABCQ010000002.1, read as the reverse complement.
GACCTGTCGCCGGCAAGCCACGTCCCGGGCCGGGCTCATCCGGCCGCGGGACACGATCCGTTCACTCGACAGCTGACGTGTCGATGTGGCGGATCGGACAACCCTGTACGCCGGGGGTCGGGCGGGTGCCGAGTTCCGCCAGCCGGTAGCCGTTCGGATAGCCCTTGATCTCCCAGTTCTGTCGGGCGTGGTGCGGGGCGCGCCTCGGCGGCAACAGCCGGACCGCACGCCCTCGAAGTCGCACCGCGCGGCGCACGAGCGCCCGGGTGGCGGGACTCGGCGGGGTGTACCGGAAGGCTCGCAGGAGCGGCTCGTCGAGCAGGGCGAGGGTCCCGGTTCGCAGAAGCGGGGCGAGGGGACTCGGATACCAGGACGCCATGAGGTCGAGAGTGGCGTCGGAGACCCGGCGCGCCCCCTCGTCCCATGCGAAGTGGACCTCCTCATAGGCGTCGAGGCAGGCTTCGAACTCCTCGTAGGAGCCAGGGATGTCCCTGATGCCCATGTGCCGCCCCAGCGTGCGGTAGTGGACGGCGGACGCGACGGTCTCGTGGCGTGACATCCGGCGCCATCCATAGGCGTCGATCCAGCGTTTGGGGGTCACGACGAACGTGCACAGGACGTACCGCATGTCGTCGTTGGAGATGTCGTAACTGCGGTGCATCTGGTTGATCCGACGGATGGCCGTGCGGCCCTGCTCGCTGCCGAAGCCGTGCTCGACGACGGCGTCGAGCAGCAGGGCCGTGTCGTCGTACCGCTTCTGCGGCCGGCCCGTGAACTCCGCCGTCTCGGCCAGCAGTCGGCCGATGCTCGGCACGGCGTAGGTGCGGTACAGCGCCAGCTCGAGGGCTCGGGTGAAGTCCCACGGGAACTCGTAGGCCGAGGCCAGCCGGTAGATCTCCGAAGCGTCCTCGTACGGGTCCATCCGCCGGATCTGTGCCAGCCGCTCGAAACGCTTCACCGTGGCCATCCCCTTCTGCCGTCGAAGCTGCAACTCTACGTTGAGTAGCAGGAGATGCACGATCAGCCATGATGATCGGCAGGGAGGGGTGGTCCGCTTGTTCCACAGAATCCGCGAGGCCTGGGAAAGATCTCGCGCCGCTCGGCGCACGGAGGGGAAGACGGGCGGGGAGCAGCGCCCGCACAATCTGTTCGAGGCCGCCGCCGTGTACGTCTCCGCGTGCGCGGACGACGACCAGGAGCGGATCGACGAGGCGGCGGCCTGGGTGTCGCCGGAGGCACTGTCGTTCGGGGTCAACGAGCTGGCCTGCCGGGCCGTGATCGCGCTCGCCCGGGAACGCGGCGAGTCGCCGCAGGTCGTGGCCCGTTCGCTCCTGGGGCTGCCCGCGGCCTGACCCGTCCGTCCGGTGCAGGTGGTCGATTCGCCCCCGTCCAGCCGGAAAGCTGCAGCTCGGGTGGGTCTGGGAGTCGTGACAAGGACTTCCCGGTCGCACTAGGGTGCGCGCCATTGGACGAACAGATGGGGAGGCTGGGATGGCCGGGACGGACGAGAATGCCGTCGCCGCCGCGGACGACGCGCTCTATGTGCTCACGGCGGTGCTGCTGACACCGGCGAAGTTTCCGAGTGTGCTGGGCGACGACTATCCGGAGGCGTGCGCGGCGCTCGGCCTACCGCCTGTGGCCGACGGCTACGGCCTGGTACTCGGTCAGGACGGTGACGGGGGCCGGTGGACCGTCGCCATCGACGACGTCTCGCTGGTCGCCGTCGCCGTGGCGTCCTGGGACTGTGGCATGGAATACGACCTGTCGCCGGACGAGCGTACGGTCGTGGCGGCGCTGCCCGGCTGGCCTCTCGCGCTCGCCGTGGCGGCCCCCGGCGTGCCCGCCCCGCACGATCCCGGCCCCGAGTCGGCCGGCCGGCCCGCACTGTCGCCGCCGGACACCGCTGTCTGGGGGCCCGCGCAGCGACGCCTGGGAGCCGATGAGATCGCCCTGCAGTGGGCACAGTGGCGAGGGCAGATCGACGACGCGGATTTCCCGGTGTCGGGCGGCGCCGGCCCGGCGGACGACGCGCCGGGCAGTGACGCGGAGGGAGACGCGGGCACCGGCGAGGGCGCGGAGGTCACCGCCACGGACGAGACCGATACCACGGACGAGGTCAACGCCACGGACGAGGTCGGCGCTGCGGAGAAGCGAGCCGAAGCTGGTGAGGAGGACGACGCCGGGTCCGCCGGGCGCGGCGGTGTCCGTAGGGCCCTCGCGGAGGCTCGCGCGTACGTCGACACGCCCCCGCCGCTCGGCCGGGTCTGGTCGTCGTTCGCGCCGGGGGACGCGCGGACGCTGCGCGCCGACGGCCCCGGCTGGTCGCTCGTCGCGAGAACCGACGACATCGCCTTCATCCTGCTGGACGACGAACCCGGTGAGGTCCTGCCGGTGGGCCGGGGTCCGTTGCTGCCCGGACTCCTCGATGCCCTCGACGAGATGGCCGTACGGCCGAACTGACTCGGACGCACCGGGGGCTGCCGCTGGGAAACGGGAACTTACCAGGTCCCGCCTGCCTCCCACCTCTGCACCCGGCGCCTCTTGCCTGTGGCTCCAGCCCAGGGAAGAGGTCGCACGACCGGACACGTCGGCAGGCCGCTGATGCCCTGCACGGCGATCTGGAACTCACCGTCGCCCCAGGCCACCGACTCCGACGTGTACGCGCACATGATCGACGCGAGGGGGCGGGGCGGGTCTGCACCACTACTACACGGCCAGGGCGGGACACACGTCGACGGGCTGTACGACATGCACCCCGACAGACTGCGACCGCCCCTGCCGTACTTCCGTCGGCGTTCGACACGCTTACCGCGTGCATGGACCGGGGCACCACGCCCCCCGCGGACCACACGATAAGCAGCCCGCGGACGGCGATGCAGTCACCTCCTGCCCCATACCCGGACGGCCTGAACACGGCGTCAGCGCCTCAACGGCCGACCTCTTTACGGGTGACGTGGCGCAGCCTGCGTCGCTGCGCGGGGTCCAGAGTGAGGTACGCGGCGGCCGGGACTCCCAGGACTATGAGCAGGGCTGCCCACCAGGGCAGCCAGATCAGCAGGATGAGCCCGGCCGCCACACCCCCTGCTGCGACCTTGGCGTTCTTCGACATGGTGTCGCCTCCTTCGCGGCCATTGCCGCTCTCTGTCCTGAAAACGGGCCCGCGCTTCCCACGGTTCCGTACCGCGACCCTGAGACGTCCCTGAGGCCATACCCTTACGCACCCCTGAGGACCCGTCGGCGGCTCTCGGCGACTCCCCTCGGAGATCCCCACGGATAGTGACCCACGTCGCACGCTTACCGGGCCCCACACCCGCGGTGGTCCTGTACAATCAGCGATCACTTCCCTAACTAGTCAAATTTGAGGAATGCACCATCGCTGCACAGACCACTCTCCCGGCGACGCTCTCCGAGACCTCCGAACTCGCCCGCTGCTGTGCTGTTCTCCTTCCCGGTGACCCCGCCCGAACCGGCAGAGTCGCCTTCTGGCGGCCCGACGGCGAGGCGACCATGGCCGTCTCGTCGGGGTGCGTGGAAAACCTGACGGTCGTACTGCCGGACGGTGACGGCGTGGGTCCGGTGCGCGTGCCGGCGGTGCTGCTGCCGGTACGGGAGGCCCTGCCGGTTCTCACCCGCGCGCGTGTCTGCGCGGACGGCCACCGGGCGACCGTGTTCTGGGGCGCGGTCGCCGTCGAGGCGCTGCACCTCGTGGCGCGCGGGCTGCTGCTGCCCGGCCTGTCCGCGACCGACCACGACGCCTGGCGCACGGGTCCGCTGGGCACGGAGGAGACCGAACGAGTCCGCCACCTCGCCGCCGTCATGCCGCCCGAGGCACACGCAGTGCCCGTGGACGACGCCCAACCCCTGCGGTTGCCCGCCCCGGAACGGCTGATCCGCGCCTTCCTGGACGCCGTCGCCGACACACTCCCCCGCTCCCCCGCCGCCGAGCTCGTGACGGCCGGACCCGCCTACGCCTCATGGGAGCCCCGGCGTACACCCGAGCTGCGCGAGTGGGCTGCCGACATCGCCGCGGGGCACGACGCAGGCGTCCGGCTGTCACTGCGCGTCGAGGTGCGAGGCTTGTCGGCCGCGGCTTCCCAGGAAACCCGGCCGTCGTTCCGGGCCGTGCTGCAGGTGCACGACGTGCGCGATCCCGCGCTCGTCGCGGACTCGGCCGAGGTGTGGGCGGGCAGCGTGGACGACTCGTTCGGCACTCGCGCGCGCATGGACGCCCTACTCGCGCTCCGCCGTGCGGCACGGGCCTGGCCCGCGCTCACACCCATGCTGTCGGCCGCTGTACCGGACGCCGTCGAACTCTCCGAGGAAGACGTAACCGACCTTCTCGGAGCGGGTTCCCGGGCACTCGCCGGCGCGGGAATCGACGTGCACTGGCCGAGGGAGCTGGCCCGTGACCTGACCACCCGCGCGGAGGTCGGACCACCCGACGACGAGCCGTCGCCGCGCACGTCCTCGTCGGACACCGGCCCCTCGTTCCTGTCCGCCGACGCGCTGCTCGCCTTCAACTGGTCGTTCGCACTGGGCGGGCAGCGACTCACGCGCGAGGAGCTGGATCTGCTCGCCGAGGCCAATCGCCCCGTGGTGCGCCTGCGCGACCAGTGGGTCCTCGTCGACCCCGAGGAGACCCACCGCGCCCGCAACCGGCAGGACCACAAGATCAGGCCTGTCGACGCGCTCGCCGCGGCCCTGACGGGCTCGACGGAGGTCGACGGGCGCCGCGTCGAGGTCCGGCCCACGGGCTGGATGGCGTCCTTGCGGGAACGGCTCGCCGACCCCGAGGCGCAGGATGCCGTCGCGCAGCCCGCCGCCCTCGACGCCACGCTGCGCGACTACCAGCTCAGGGGGCTCGGCTGGCTGGCCCGTATGACGTCGTTGGGTCTGGGCTGCTGTCTCGCCGACGACATGGGCCTGGGCAAGACCATCACGCTGATCGCCCTGCATCTGCACCGCCAGACCGACGAGACCGCCGCCGGCCCCACCCTGGTGGTCTGCCCGACCTCCCTCATGGGCAACTGGCAGCGCGAGATCGAGCGGTTCGCACCCGGCACGCCCGTGCGCCGCTTCCACGGCAGCCGGCGCGACCTGGAGGGGCTGACAGACGGCGAGTTCGTGCTCACCACCTATGGCACCATGCGCCTGGACACGGGCCGGCTCTCCACCGTGCCGTGGGGCATGGTCGTGGCGGACGAGGCCCAGCACGTGAAGAACCCGTACTCGGAGACCGCACAGCGACTGCGCTCCATCGGCGCACGCGCGCGCGTGGCGCTCACCGGCACTCCGGTGGAGAACAACCTCTCCGAGCTGTGGGCCATCCTCGACTGGGCCACCCCGGGGTTGCTGGGCCGGCTCGGCACCTTCCGCAGGCACTACGCACAGGCCGTCGAGGGCGGTCAGGACCGGGCTGCGGCGGAACGGCTGACGCGGCTCGTACGCCCCTTCCTGCTGCGCCGCCGCAAGTCGGATCCCGGAATCGCGCCGGAGCTGCCGCCGAAGACCGAGTCCGACCACCCGGTGTCGCTGACAGCGGAACAGACGGGGCTGTACGAGGCGGTGGTCCGGGAAGCCCTCGCGGAGATCGCCGGGACCGACAGCATGGCGCGACGCGGCATGATCGTGAAACTGCTGACGAGCCTGAAGCAGATCTGCAACCACCCCGCGCAGTTCCTGAAGGAGGACCGGCCGAGGATCACGGGCCGCTCGGGGAAGCTGGAGCTGCTGGACGAACTGCTCGACACCATCCTCGCCGAACAGGCGAGTGTGCTGGTCTTCACCCAGTACGTGCAGATGGCGCGTCTCCTCGAACAGCACCTGACCGCCCGCGGCGTGGCCTCGCTGTTCCTGCACGGCGGCACATCCGTCACGGCACGGGAGTCGTTGGTGCGGCGGTTCCAGGAGGGTGAGGTTCCGGTCTTCCTGCTGTCGCTGAAGGCGGCGGGCACCGGACTGAACCTCACGCGCGCGGAGCACGTCGTGCACTACGACCGCTGGTGGAATCCGGCGGTCGAGGCGCAGGCCACCGACCGCGCCTACCGCATCGGCCAGACGCGCCCCGTGCAGGTGCACCGGCTGGTCGCCGAGGGAACCGTCGAGGACCGCATCGCCGCCCTGCTGAACCGCAAGCGAGCACTGGCCGACGCGGTGCTGGGGACGGGCGAGGCCGCGCTCACGGAGCTGACGGACGCGGAACTGGCCGATCTGGTCGAGCTGCGAGGAGGTCCGCGATGACCCGGCACGACGAGGAAATGGAACGAACGTTCGCGGCGCTGCCGCCCGCGCACGGGCGGGGCTTCGCACAGACCTGGTGGGGCCGGGCCTGGCTGAAGGCGTTGGAGGACGCGGCCATGGACGCGGCGCAGGTGAAGGTCGGCCGTCGGCTCGCGCGCGCGGGAGCGGTCGGCACGGTGTCGGTACGCCCGGGACGCATCACCGCGGTCGTCCTGGACCGGGACCGCACGGCGTACCGGGCCGACGTCCTGCTGGAGAAGCTGTCCGACGCGCAGTGGGACCGTTTCGCCGACATGGCGATCGAGCGGTCGGGGCACGTCGCGGCACTTCTGGACCGCGACATGCCGCCGCACCTCGTGGAGGACGCCGCGCATGCCGGCATCGACCTGCTGCCGGGCCTGGGCGACCTGGAAGCGGAGTGCGACTGCGACGCCTGGGATCACTGCGGGCACACCGCGGCACTCTGTTATCAGGTTGCCAGGCTGCTGGACCAGGACCCCTTCGTGCTGCTCCTGATGCGAGGACGCGCGGAGAGCGCCGTACTGGACGCCCTCCAGACGCGCGGCAACGCGCCTGTGGAGGATGCCGCCTCCCGCCCGGAGGGTGTGAACGCCGTGGAGGCGTATGCGGTGGGGCACCTGCTGCCTCCGCTGCCCGACCTGCCCGGTCTCCAGGAGGGGCCGGGGGCACCGCCGTCCCTGGACACGGAAGGCACGCCGCCTCCCGGCGTCGATCCGGCCGCCTTGGCCTTCCTTGCCTCCCGGGCAGCGGCAAAGGCGCACCGCCTGCTCACCGAGGCCCTGCGGATCGGGCACGACCGGCAGCCGGTGTACACCGAACCGACCTCCTCGCACGACGCGGTACGCCTGGCCGCCGGCGGTCCCCGGCCGGAGGTGCTGCACCGCCTCGGTGACGGCTCGGGGCGCACCTCCGAGGCACTGGCCGTCGCCGTACGCGCGTGGCGGCTCGGGGGTGCGGTCGCCCTCTCCGTACTCGAGGAAGAGTGGACGGTGGAGGGCGACAAGCTCGCACGCGCGCGTGCGGCACTGGAATCGGCCTGGGACGAGGACGAGCGACCATCGTTGCGGGCACGGGCCAACCGGTGGACCGTCGTCGGCGCGCCCCACCAACTCCGCCTGGACCCTGACGGCAGCTGGTGGCCCTACCGAAAGGAGCGCGGCCGTTGGGCTCCCGCGGGCGGCGCCGCGCAGGACCCCGCGACGGCGCTGGCCACAGCGGTGCTCCCGGCCGAGGACGAGCCCTGATGCCCGGCCCCGGCATCGGCGCGGCATCGGGGGCGCACAGGCCGATGCCTGGTACGAGCGCCGTTGCAGGCCCGTCCCGGCATCGGCGCCCGAGGCGCCGGGAACCGGGCGAGGGAGCCATGCCGGCGATGAGAGCGGATGACGGGCCGTCCTCACACCCGTGACATGCGTGGCCGGGGCGAAGTACTACGAAGCCACGTCGCGGACGGCGCCCCGGCGGCTTCCTGAACGGCCGGGAGTGGCTGACGCCCGGCGCCGGCGCGGCTTGGGGACGGAGGACTGCGCGGATGCCTTTGGCAGGCAGAACCCGCGCGGCACCCGCCCGTAGGTCGCCGAGCTTCGTTGCCGGGTTGTCGTTACCGGGCTGTCGTTACCGGGTTGTCGTTACCGGGTTGTCGTTACCGGGTTGTCGTTACCGGGTTGTCGTTACCGCTGCTGGGCGGGCGGCGGCCCGGTGCGTACGGGCTCCGGCCCCGTCCGTGAACCGGAGGGGGCCGGAGCCTCACGCAGACCTACCGCTCAGCGGGCGCCGAGGAGGTGGTCCATGGCGAGCTGGTCGAGGTGCTCGAAGGCCATGCCGCGGGCGGCGGCCGCGTCCACGTCGAAGGTGTCGAAGGCGGTCGGGTCGGCCAGCAGAGCCGCGAGACCGTCCTCGGCGGTCGGACGCGCCAGTTCGTCCAGCCGGGACGCGGCGAGCGCCTCCTGCACCTGGGGGTCGGCGCGGAAGGCCGCCGCGCGGTCCTTGAGCATCAGGTAGTTGCGCATGCAGCCCGCCGCCGATGCCCACACTCCGTCGAGGTCCTCGGTCCGCGGCGGCTTGAAGTCGAAGTGGCGCGGTCCCGCGTACCCCGCCCTCTCCAGCAGGTCGACGAGCCAGAACGCCGCCCGCAGATCGCCCGCACCGAAGCGCAGGTCCTGGTCGTACTTGATGCCCGACTGACCATTGAGGTCGATGTGGAACAGCTTGCCCGCCCACAGCGCCTGCGCGATGCCGTGGGGGAAGTTCAGCCCCGCCATCTGCTCGTGGCCGACCTCGGGGTTCACGCCGTACAGCTCCGGCCGCTCCAGCCGCTCGATGAACGCCAGCGCATGGCCGACCGTCGGCAGCAGGATGTCACCGCGCGGCTCGTTCGGCTTGGGCTCGATCGCGAACTTCAGGTCGTAGCCCTGCTCGATGACGTACTCGCCCAGCAGGTCGAAGGCCTCCTTCATCCGGTCCAGCGCGTCCCGCACGTCCTTCGCCGCACCGGACTCCGCACCCTCCCGGCCACCCCAGGCGACGTACACACTCGCGCCCAGCTCCACCGCGAGATCGATGTTGCGGATCGTCTTGCGCAGCGCGTACCGACGCACGTCGCGGTCGTTGGCGGTGAACGCGCCGTCCTTGAACACCGGGTGCGTGAACAGGTTCGTCGTCGCCATGGGCACCTTCATGCCCGTCGCGTCCAACGCCTGCCGGAAACGCTTGACGTGCTCGTCGCGCTCGGTGTCGCTCGCCCCGAACGGGATCAGGTCGTCGTCGTGGAAGGTGACCCCGTACGCACCCAGCTCGGCCAGACGCCGCACCGACTCCGCCGGGTCCAGCGCGCGCCGGGTGGCATCGCCGAAGGGATCGCGGCCCTGCCAGCCGACCGTCCACAAACCGAACGTGAACCTGTCCTCGGGAGTGGGCTGGTAGTTCATTCCTGGCTCCTCGCTCGCTGCCGATCACTTGCTGCCGACTATTTCGTCATGGCGCTTTACAAATTAGTATGCACACACGGTCCTGG